>JADHNH010000161.1 GCA_016779605.1 Nevskia sp.
CTCCCTCGGCCGTGGACGGTTCGTCCGCCATGGCGCTCTGGCCGCCTCCGGTCTCCTCTTCCGCGGCGAGGCGGCCGGGCCCGCTCGCCTGCATCGCTCGTATCGGCATGTTTGTTATGGTTGCTGGCGGCGCAATGCGGCCGCCAGCTTCTTACATCCAGTTTACAGAATTTTCAACCCCCGGCCCGCGGCCTTCCTGCGACGCGTGCCATACGCCGGACTGTGACGCCGTCGGCTTCCCCGCGCGCCCGCGGGTGCCTATGCTGCGCCGATGGGGGATATCACGCAGTTGCTTGACGGTGCCCGCGGCGGCGATGCCGGCGCGCTCGACGCGCTGTTTTCACGCGTCTACTCGGAGCTGCATACGCTGGCGCGGCAGAAACTGTTCCGCGAATCCACCCTGACCCAGCTCGACGCCCCGAGCCTGGTCAACGAGGCCTACCTGCGGCTGATCCACCAACCGGAGATACCTGGGGCCAACCGCCGCATCTTCTTCGCTTATGCCGCGCGCGTGATGCGCAGCGTCATCGTCGACTATGTGCGCGAGCGGCGGGCGCAAAAGCGCGGCGGCGGGGTGGAGGAAGTGACGCTGACCACCGGCGAGGCCGAGGCGGTGTTCGACGGCGCGCAGATCGAGTCGCTGGATTCGGCCCTGCAGGCGCTGGAGCGCATCGACGAGCGCTGCCACCGCATCGTCGAAATGCGTTATTTCGCCGGACTGTCGTTCGAGGAGATCGCCGAGTCCCTGGAGCTGTCGGCCAAGACGGTGAAGCGCGACTGGCAGAAGGCGCGCGCCTTCCTGTACGACGCGCTGAAAGAGTGACGGCCAAAAAAGCGGTGCGCACATCAAGCCAGATGGACGCCAATAGAACCGGCCACAGGCGTCTCATTCGCAGTCATCGGCGTACATTGGCGGACCGTTTTGCCGTTCGGCGTCCGCGGCGGGACGCACGGCCCGCTTCGATCCGTCATGGTTGAGCCGCGCCAGGATTCGACGGAGCATGCCGTCGATCTCTGGCGCGCCGCCTTCGCGCGTTTCGAGGAACTGCAGGCGCTGGATCCGGCACAGGCCGAAGAGGCGCTGGCGGCCTTGTGCCGCGACCAGCCCGAGCTGCACGAAAAGGTGCTGCGGCTGATGCAGGCGGACCGCCAAGCCGGCCAGAGCCGCTTTCTCGACGGCACCGCCGCCGCGGGAGCGCGCCCGGTGCTCGGTGCGGGCGCGCAGTTCGGCGCCTACCGCCTGGAGCGTCTGCTCGGCCGCGGCGGCATGGGCGAAGTCTGGCTGGCCGGACGCGCCGACGGCCTGTACCAGGGGCGCGCCGCCATCAAGACGCTGCACCCGCACCTGTCGCATTCGCGCATGCGCGAACGCTTCGCGCGCGAGGGCCGCATCCTCGGCGCGCTGCAGCACCGCAACATCGCCCGCCTGCTCGACGCCGGCGCCGGTGCCGACGGCACGCTGTACCTGGTGCTCGAATACGTCGAGGGCACCCGCCTGGACCATTGGTGCGACGAGCACCGCCTGGACGTGCCCGCGCGCCTGCGCCTGTTCCTGAAGGTATGCGAAGCGGTCGCCCATGCCCATGGACACCTGATCGTCCACCGCGACCTGAAGCCGTCCAACATCCTGGTCGACGCCCAGGGCGAGATCAAGCTGCTCGACTTCGGCATTGCCAAGCTGCTGGAGGCCGAGCAGGCGGCGCCCGAGGCCGAGCTGACCCGCTTCGAAGAGCGGCTGCTGACTCCGGAATACGCCGCCCCGGAGCAGCTGCTGGGCCGGCCGGTGACCACCGCCACCGACGTCTTCACCCTCGGCGTGCTGCTGTACCTGCTGCTGTGCGGCCACCGGCCCTACGGCAGCGGCCTGACCACGGCGCTGGAGATCGAGCACGCGGTGCTGCGCGCCGAGCCGGAATCGCCCAGCGCGGCCGCCGCCCGCGGCACGCCAGCGGCCGGCGCCGCCGAGCTGGCCGCGCGCCGCGGCCTGACGCCGGCGCGGCTGCGCGGCGTGCTGCGCGGCGACCTCGACAACATCGTCGCTCGCGCGCTGCGCAAGGAGCCGGCGCAGCGCTACCCCTCGGTGCTGGCCCTGGCCGACGACGTGCAGCGCCACCTGCGCCACCAGCCGATCGAGGCGCACGGCGAGTCGTTCGCCTACCGCGCCGGCAAGTTCGTGCGGCGCAACCGCGCCGGCGTCGCCGCCGCCGCCGCGGCCGCCGCCACGCTGGCGGTCGGCCTGGCCGGCATCGTCTGGCAGGCGCAGCTCGCCCAGGCCGAGTCGCGCCGCGCCGAGCGGGTCAAGGAATTCCTCATCAACGTGTTCGAGCAGGCCGATCCCGACCATGCACAGGGCCAGGCCCTCAGCGCGCGCGCGGCGCTGGAGCAGGGCATGAAGCAGATGCCGGCGCAGCTCGACTCCGAACCGCTGGTGCAGGCCGACCTGGACGACGCCGTCGCGCGCATCGAAGACGGGCTGGGCAATTTCGACCGCGCCCTGACGCTTGCCCAGCAGGCGCTCGAGCTGCGGCGCCGCGCGCTGGGGCCGTCGGACGTGCGGGTCGGCCAGAGCCTCTACACGCTGGGCAGCATCCGGCTGGACCGCGACGAATATGTCCCTGCGCGCGACGCGCTGCTGCAGGCGCAGGCGATATTCAACCGGCGCTCGCGCGAAAACGGCCTGGAACTGGCGCAGGTGGGCAGCGCCCTGGCGGGGGCGGCCGCGGGCATGGGCGAACGCCGCCATGCGGTCGAGCTGCAGCAGGGCGCCTTCGCGCAGATCACCGCGCTGGCCGACCCGCCGCCGCGCGAAGTCGCCGACCAGACGCTCAAGCTCGGCCGCCGCCTCGAGGAAGGCGGCGACTACGCCGCCGCCGAGCAGCGCTACCGGCAGGCGGCCAGACTGCTGGCGACAAGCTGGGGCGCGGGGCATTCGAAGGTGGCCGAGGCGCGCATGGACCTGGCCGGCCTGCTCGATCGCCTGGGCAGGTCCGACGAGGCCGAGGTCGAGATGACCCAGGCCATCGCCATTCTCAAGAAGGTTTACGGCGAGCGTCATCCGCAGGTGGCCGATGCGCTGTTCTCGCGTTCGATCCTGCGCATTCACCAGCACCGCTACGCAGAAGGCGTGGCGGACCTGCGCGAAGCCCTGCTGATCTACCCGCCGGGCGGCCACGACGCGGCCACCTGCCACGATTATCTCGGTGTTGCCCTGACCTACCTGGAGCGGTACGACGAGGCGCAGGCCGAACTGACCCAGGCCATTGCCGGCTTCAACGCCGGCGGCAGCGGCAACGACCTCATCCAGCTCAACCGGGCGCGCAGCGACCTCGCCCTGGTCAAGCTGCGGCAGGGCCTGCCGGCGCAGGCCGAGCCGATCCTGCGCGAGGCTATCGCCAACCTCGAACGGCTGGTAGGCCCGCAGGGCTACGAGGTGCGCACGCCGCTCAAGAACCTGGCCGACGCGCTGATTGCGCAGGGGCGCAACGACGAAGGCCTCACGGTGCTGGAGCGCGTGCGCGCGCTGGAGATCAAGCTGCTCGGATCGTCCGAGACGCGCGATTCGGCATCCACCGATTACCTCGCCGCCAAGGCGCAGCTCGCCATCGGTACGCCGCAGGCCCTGGCCCAGGCCAGACTGCTGGCCGACCACGCGGTGGCGCTGCGGCGCCGCTACGCCCCCGGCGAAGACCTGGCGCGCGCGCTGCTGCTGCGCGGCCGGGTGGCGCTGGCGCTCGGAGACAAGGCCGCGGCAGGTGCCGACTTCGGCGAGGCGCTGGCCGGGTTCAAGCGCAGCCGCGGCAGCGACGACACGCAGACCCGCCAGGCCGGCGCCCTGTTGGCCTCCCTCGACGGGCACGTCCAGCCCGCATCCGAATAGCTGCCGAATAGGTGCCGAATAAGTGCATGGACGCGTCCGGCCGCGCCGGCCGCGGCACGATCGTGCCGCAGTGGCCGCCAACCGCGCGGCGCCTGTGAATTGCCTCACATTGCCGGCACCGAATCCATTGTCGGGCGTGTCCCGAACCGGCCGGCGCCTGCGTCCGGTTCATTAGAAAGCGCGAATTGCGGCATTCGCAGCAATACGGCGCTTCAAGGATGAATACGACCGGGAGATGAACCATGGTGGAACTGGAAGCCAGCAAGGCCGAGCGCATGGGCAACGCGGCACTGCGCCTGCTCAAGCGGGCCGGCGGCGCGATGCGCGCCGAGCCGCCGCGCATGTACTGGCTCGGCGCGGACCTGATGCAGCGGCTGCGGGTGGATGCCGAGGCGCGCACGGTCGTGTTCGACGACGACGCCGAATTCCTGCGCACGTTGCGCTGCGCCGGCTTGGCCTTCGCCCAGCACGCCGAGCTGATGCCGCTGCTGGAGCAGGCCGAGGCCGGGCGCCGCGCCACCGGCTTCGCGCCATGGGACGTGGCGCTGGTGTCGCTGGACCTGCCGGGCTTCGCCGGGCTGATCGGCATCACCCGCCTGCGCAATCTCTTCCCCGAGCTGCGCATCTGCGCGACGATCGACGCGGTCGATCCCGACCTCATGGTCACCGCCATGTGCGCGGGCGCCAACGACTACCTGATCAAGCGGGTAGTCGCGGCGGCGGCGGCCGGCGACAGCCAGGACAGCGCGGCGGCGCATGTCAACGAGCCCCGCGCGGGGCTGGCGTTCGTCGCGGCATGAACCCGCTCTAGCCGGACCGGTCCCCCGGGGTCCGGAGCGTTATCCTTAAACTGCGGCGGGCCGTAGGCCGCGGCTATTCGGGCGCGGACGGCGCCTGGTCCGGCGCCGGCCTCAGCAGCAGCGCCACGCCGCCCTTCTGGAACTCCGGCACCAGCAGCACCGTGCTGCCCAGCTCCTGCTGCAGGTCGGCCAGCCGGTCGAGCTGTACGAACACCAGTTCGCCCGGCGCCGGCGTGCGGTTGGGCGTGACCGCGCCGCGGTAGACCGAAAAGCTCGGCAAGTAGGTGCGGTAGCTGACCACCGGCAGGTTCAGCTCGCGCGCGCGCAGGGCGGCGGCGCGCACCGGTTCCTGCTGGGCGGCGGCGAACACCGGCACCACGCCGAACCACACCAGCAGCTGCACCGCCAGGGCGGCGCCGAGCAGAGCCTGCGGCGTCGGCAGGCTGCGGCGCAGCATCAGCGCCAGCACCGCCGCCACCGCGAAGGCGGCCAGGACGTAGTACGCGCGCGTGAACGAGTTGGCCGCCAGGGTCAGGATGCCGGCCTCGAACGGGCGCGCGTCGGGCACGTGCACGCGCGCCACGATCCAGGGCAGGGCGCCCAGCGCCAGCGCCAGCAGCAGCGCCGGGGCCAGCGCCCAGCCGCGCGCCGGGCAGCGCTGCCAGTTACGGCCGAACAGGATGAACAGCGGCGTGCAGCCGTACAGCAGGTAGTGCGGCAGCTGCGTGGCCGAGAACGAGAACGCCAGGAACACCGCCAGGAACCACATCAGCAGGTAACCGTCCAGCGCATCGGCCCGGCGCGCGCGCGCCAGCGCCCCGGGCAGCAGCGCGGTGAACGGCAGCACCACCAGCGGCAGCATCACCAGGTAGTACCAGGGCCCGCCGTGGTGGCCCTGCAGCGCGGTGCCGTAGCGGCCGACGTTGTGCTCCAGCAGGAAATGGCGGAAGAACGCGCCGTGGTCCTGCCGGTACAGGGGGTACGCCCAGGGCAGCACCGCGCCGGCGAACACCAGCCAGCCGAGCGGGTTGAACACCGCCGCGAGCCAGCGCCGCGGCTGGCGCTGCCACAGGAAGAACAGCAGGCTCACCGCCAGCGGCAGCGCCACCGCGATCGGCCCCTTGGTCAGGAAGCCCAGCCCCATCCACAGGTAGACCGGCAGCAGGCGCGCGAGGTCCGGGCGCTCGTGGTAGCGGTAGATGCCGAGCATCGCCGCCGCCAGGCACAGGTTGAGCAGGGCGTCGGCGATGGCGGCGTGGCCGACGATGGCCGGCATCAGGCTGAGCGCCAGGCTGCCGGCGGCCAGCAGCGCGGCGCGGTAGTCGCGCAAGCCGACCGCGGCGAAGCGGTAGACCAGCAGCATCCACAAGGTGGCGCACAGCGCCGACGGCAGCCGGAAGGCGAACTCGCGGACGCCGAAGGCCTTCACCGACGCCGCCTGCAGCCAGTAGGTCAGGATCGGCTTGTCGTAGCGTGGCTCGCCGTTGAGGGTGGTGGAGAGATAGTTGCCGCTCTGCACCATCTCGACGGTGGCCTGGCTGAAGGCGCCTTCGTCGAGGTCGAACAGCGGCAGCGACCAGATCTGGCTCCAGAAGCCCAGCAGCGCCGCCGCCAGCAGGAACAGCAGGTGGCCGGCCGGCGCGGCCTGCCGCTCAGCCACCGGCAGGGTGCGCGGGTTCGGCCGAAGCGGCGGCGGCGTGGCCGGCCGCGGCGTGCCAGGCCGGCGCCTCGGCGGCGGCCGGCACCGTCAGCGGGCCTTCGTGGCCCTGGTAGAAGATGCGGCTCATCATCTCGGCCAGCACGCCGGTGGTGAGGAACTGGATCGAGAACACCAGCAGCAGCACGGCGGTGAGGAACAGCGGCCGGCCGCCGATGGATTCGCCCAGCACGAACTTGAGCACCGCCAGGTAGCTCATCGCCGCGCCGCCGATCGCGCCCAGCACCAGGCCGATCGAGCCGAAGAAGTGGCCGGGGCGGGCGCGGTAGCGCAGGAAGAAGAACACCGTCAGCAGGTCCAGGATCACGCGGAAGGTGCGCGAGATGCCGTACTTGCTCTGGCCGAACTGGCGCGCGCTGTGGCCCACCGCGGTTTCGCCGATGCGGCTGGGCGCGGTCACCATCGCCGCCCATACCGGGATGAAGCGGTGCATCTCGCCGTACAGCCGCACCGACTTGATCACGGCGGCGCGGTACACCTTGAGGCTGCAGCCGTAGTCGCGGATGTTGACGCCGGTGACGCGGGCGATGATGCGGTTGGCGATCTTCGACGGCAGCTTGCGCGACAGCCAGGCGTCCTGGCGGTTGGCGCGGTAGCCGGTGAGCAGGTCCAGGTGGCGCTCGATCATCTCCCGCACCATGCGCGGGATGTCGGCGGGGTCGTTCTGCAGGTCGCCGTCGAGCGTGGCGATGACCTCGCCGCGGGCGGCGTCGATGCCGGCCTGCATCGCCATGGTCTGGCCGTGGTTGCGCGCGAAGCGGATCACCCGCACGTGCGGCCCGTAGCGGCGCGCCTCGAGTTCCAGCCGGGCGCCGGTGGCGTCCTGGCTGCCGTCGTCCACGCAGATCAGCTCCCAGGGGCCGCCGTAGTCCGCCAGGCCCTCATGCACGCGCGCCAGCATCGGCTGGACGTTGTCCTGCTCGCGGTACATCGGGATGACGACGCTCAGGCTCGGCGCGGCGGGTGCGGCGGGATCGGTCGCTGCCATGGATCCGAAACGGGTCCGAAAAGGGGTGGGGAACGGCGGATTTTAGCACTGGCGCCGCCGCCCGCCCGATGCCGGCGACGCGCCTGCGCCGCCGCCGGCGGGGCGCGTACCGTTATGCGGCCGGCCGTGCGCGCGGGGCGCAGGCCCAGGCGGCGGCTCCGGCCAGCAGTGCGGTGGTCAGCACCAGCAGGTGCAGGTCGACGGCGGCGGCCAGCAGGGGCCCCAGCGGCGCGCCGTCCGCCGCCGGCGCCAACAGGGCCAGCACGCCGGCCTCGTAGCTGCCGAAGCCGCCGGGGGCGTGCACCGGCAGCACCGTGGACAGGTCGCCGCCGATGGCGCCGAGAATGCCCGCGTAGGCCGGCACCTGCGCCAACGCGCCGAGCACAAGGCCCAGCGCCGCCAGCTTCACGCCCCAGGACAGCCAGCTCAGGCCCAGGTCCAGCGCCAGCCCGGCCGGCCGCTGCGGCAGCCCGGTCAGCACCCGCGCGGTCAGAGCGGCGGCACGGCCGCGGCGGCCCGCCAGCGCCGCGGCCAGCCGGCGGCGCGCGAAGAACACC
>JADHNH010000162.1 GCA_016779605.1 Nevskia sp.
AAAAAACAAGGCCCCGTTTCCGGGGCCTTGCGTACGGCTTGCAGCAGATGCTTGAAGCGGGGCTTTAGAAGTCGCCCATGCCGCCCATGCCGCCCATGCCAGCTGCGGCGTCGCCGACGCTGCCGCCGATGACCGGGCTTTCCTTCTTCGGGGCCTCGGCGATCATCGCCTCGGTGGTGAGCAGCAGGCCGGCCACGGAGGCCGCGTTCTGCAGCGCCAGGCGCGTCACCTTGGCCGGGTCGATGATGCCCAGTTCGAGCAGGTCGCCGTAGGTGCCGTTGGCGGCGTTGAAGCCGTAGGCGCCGGTGCCTTCCGCCACCTTGTTCAGCACCACCGACGGCTCTTCGCCGGCGTTCTTGACGATCTGGCGCAGCGGCTCCTGGATCGCGCGGTGCAGGATGCGGATGCCGACGTTCTGGTCGTCGTTGGCGCCCTTGAGCTTCTCCAGCACCTTGGCGGCGCGGACGAAAGCGACACCACCGCCGGGGACGATGCCTTCCTCGACCGCCGCACGGGTGGCGTGGAGGGCGTCTTCGACGCGGGCCTTCTTTTCCTTCATCGCCACTTCGGTGGCGGCACCGACCTTGATCACGGCCACGCCGCCGGCGAGCTTGGCGATGCGCTCGTCGAGCTTCTCGCGGTCGTAGTCGCTGGTGGCGTCGTCACGCTGCTTGCGGATTTCCTTGACGCGGGTCTCGATTTCCTTCTTGGTGCCGGCGCCGTCGATGATGGTGGTGTTCTCCTTGGAGATCTGCACCTTCTTGGCGCTGCCCAGGTCGCTCAGCGTGGCCTTTTCCAGCGACAGGCCGACTTCCTCGGCGATCACTTGGCCGCCGGTGAGGATGGCGATGTCCTTGAGCATTTCCTTGCGGCGGTCGCCGAAGCCCGGCGCCTTGACGGCGGCGACCTTCAGGATGCCGCGCAGGTTGTTGACCACCAGGGTGGCCAGCGCCTCGCCTTCCACGTCCTCGGCGATGATCAGCAGCGGGCGGCTGGACTTGGCGACGGCTTCCAGCACCGGCAGCAGCTCGCGGATGTTGGCGATCTTCTTTTCGTTGATCAGGATCAGCGGGCTTTCCAGCTCGACCTGCTGGCTCTGCGCGTTGTTGATGAAGTACGGCGAGAGGTAGCCGCGGTCGAACTGCATGCCCTCGACCACGTCCAGCTCGTTTTCCAGGCCGGAACCGTCTTCGACAGTGATGACGCCTTCCTTGCCGACCTTGTCCATGGCGTTGGCGATGATTTCGCCGATCGCCTCATCGCTGTTGGCCGACACGGTGCCGACCTGGGCGATGGCCTTGCGGTCCTTGCAGGGGGTGGAGAGCTTCTTGATCTCGTGGGTGATGGCCTCGACGCCCTTGTCGATGCCGCGCTTGATGTCCATCGGGTCCACACCGGCGGCGACCGACTTCAGGCCTTCGGCGAGGATCGCCTGGGCCAGCACGGTGGCGGTGGTGGTGCCGTCGCCGGCGGCGTCGGAGGTCTTGGAAGCGACTTCCTTGACCAGCTGCGCGCCCATGTTCTCGAACTTGTTGGTCAGTTCGATTTCCTTGGCGACGGACACGCCGTCCTTGGTGACGGTGGGAGCGCCGAACGACTTGTCCAGCACCACGTTGCGGCCCTTCGGGCCCAGGGTGACCTTGACGGCGTTGGCCAGGATGTTGACGCCGGTGGCCATGCGAATTCGCGCATCGTCGCCGAACTTGACTTCTTTAGCTGCCATGATTCGTTATCCTCTTAAATCTGGTTGGAAATCAATTCGAAAAGACGGCCATGATGTCGTCTTCGCGCAGGACCACCAGGTCCTCGCCATCGACCTTGACTTCGGTGCCGGAGTACTTGCCGATCAGCACCTGGTCGCCCTTCTTGACGTCAGGGGCGTGGATCTTGCCGTCGTCCGTACGCTTGCCCGGGCCAACGGCGACGACTTCGGCCTTCAACGGCTTTTCGGCCGCCGAGTCCGGAATCAGGATGCCGCCGGCGGATTTCTTCTCTTCTTCCAGGCGCTTGACGATCACCCGATCGTGCAGGGGACGTAGCTTCATAAGCGAAAACTCCTCTTTAACTGTGGATGCGAACTCAACGAAAAAACCGGAATCCGCAAGAACGCTGCTGACAACGGCCGGGGGCTGTTGTTAGCACTCTCCCGCGAAGGCTGCTAATTCTTAGGGACGAACGGTCCAAATTCAAGGGGGGCGAGCAGGAATAGGGCCGATGAAGAGGCGAAAAAGGGCGCGCGACGGTATGCGCCGCATTCAACTGGCCCCTCAAAGACCGCCGATGCGCACTTCCAGCATGGGGCAAAGCCGCGCAGCTGGCGCCTAAGTTTGGCCGCGCACAGACGCGGATACCGCGCGCCTATATGTTGTACCAGGCGCAGGCACCGTTGCCCAGGCGCCCAACGATCATCGAAGGCTTCAGGAGCTTGTCATGGACGCAACGATCCAGCAAAAGACGATATCAGGCAGCGGCGCAGGCGGGGGCATTGCCGCAAGCCCGGAGATTCACGGCGCACCTGCGCAAGCGGCAAGAGGGGACGACGACCTCATGAGCCAGCCGCCCGAGCCCACGGTCGAAGCGGGCGCCTTGACCAAGATCTGGAAGCACCAGATCGGCAGGGCCAAGAGAACCTGGAGCAAGCTCGCCGGCGCGGATCTCGCAAAGGTTGACGGCAATCCTGCCAAGCTGGCCGATCTGCTGCGCCTGCACTATCCGCTGGGCGACGCCGAGATCGACCGCCAGGTCGCGGGTTTCCTTTCGAGCCGGGCCTAGGGCGCCTTCCAGCGCCTTTCCAGGGCTGCGTTCGCCGCTGCGACAGCATTGCACTGCCTGGCCTCCGCCGCCGGCCCCGCAAGGCCGCGCCGCTGCGCTGGGTCCATCGGGATGCCGCGGCTGAGCGCAGCCATTGCAATTGCAGATCCGGCGTTCGCGCCGCACCGCCGGGCCTTCACATGAACCACGACCAGATGGAAAAGATCCTCGGCGGGCCCGCGGTGGCCGGCCGCCCCGGAAAATCGGCCGCATCGAGCTGGTGGCGACCAAACCGCGAACGGCATCTCTGGTGCACCCACTGCTCGCGCACATGTCCGAACGGCACCTACCGCTGCCTGGCCGGACGCAAGGTCTGCCCCTATGCCGACTGCGCAGCGGAAGTGGCGCCGAATGCGCGCGCCTGGAGCCTAGTGCGCGCGGCGCAGCCGAATTATCCGCAAGTGCCATGGATGGGCGTTCAATATCCCTATAACCGGCCCAGGGAAGCTTTAGAGCCCATAACGAGGAATTGACGCCATGGCACAAAGAATCAGGCTTCTGGGCTGGGTCGATCCGGTAATGCCGGCGCGCTGGAAGGAAACCGGGCCCTGCGAATTCCGCATCAAGCTGTCCGAGGCGCCCAACTCCTCCTGGAAGATGAACTTTGCCGAGCAGGGAAAGAACCAGCCGCCCATTGCGATCATCGATCAGGACGTCCTGGTGCTGACGTGCGAGTTGAACGAGATCGAAATGGGCATCCAGAGAATCAGGAGCCGGCTCGACGATACGAACAAGGTCATCATGCGCCTGGAGCGCGAGTCCGAGGAGCGCTTCGCGCGCCACGAAGAGGGCGAACAGGAAAAGCGCAAGAAGATCCTCGCCGCGGTGAGCAACATTCGCTTCGACGAAACCTAGCCAGCGGTATTCCGGCTTGCGCGGCCCCATGCTGCGTCAGCGCGAAACCCGGTGGGGGCACGGCCCCTTCGGCGCGCCTTGGCTCAGGCACAGGGTTGGCAAATCGTGGCCTGCCCCGCAACACGTCCCGACTCGTTCACCGAATTTGCGATATCCGCAATGCCGCCAGCCCACGTTGCGGTTGACGGGAGCCACGGGTGGGAACGCTACGTTTTGCCCACCCTTGCTATGGATGCGGACGCGCGATGTCCATTCACTCACCGGCGGGGTGCGAGCAATCCGAGTTGCTTCCCGATCGCGCGGTCTATAGTCCGCTTGGGAAGGAGCATTGGAATCGTCCAGTTCTTGAGATTGTGCCGGACCACCGTGTAACAAACGTCGGGGCGCGCGTCGGTCAGGGCTTTGTAAACAGCTTCGCCAACGACCCGGGGATGCAGGCCCTTGCGGCCTTCTGCAATGAACGCTTTTCTGAAGCGCTCAAGGATCGGACCATATTCTGTTCGGCGGTATGTTTCGTAATCTTGTTCTTCCGCCTTATCGAGAATCGGCGTATTGACGTACCCGGGCTCGATCAGGATGACATCGATGCCATACAACTGAAGCTCCCGGCGAAGTGACTCCGACATCCCTTCAAGACCGTGCTTTGAGGCAGCGTATGCGCCAAGGAACGGCGCGCCGAAACGGCCTCCAACGGAACTCATGTTGACGATGCGGCCGGGCCTTCCCTTCAAAGAACGATCGGCGCCGAGCAACGGCGCGAAGGCTTGGGTCACAAGCACTGGCCCGATCAGGTTAACCTCCAACTGCAGGCGGATATCCGCGACCGGCTGATGCAGCAAAGGGCCGACGACGGACAGGCCGGCGTTGTTCACCAGACCGGCAAGTATTCTGCCATCGAGGGCCGCGCGCACCCGCTTCGCGCATCTCTCCGCCGCGGCGCAATCGGTCACGTCCATGAGCAGCGGCGTGAATGCAGCCCCAAACTGCGACTGCAGCTTTTCCGCGTCGGCCTCCTTTCGCACGCTGCCGAACACCTTGAATCCCTTGCCCAGTAGAACGTCGGCGATCGACCAGCCGATTCCCGTAGAACAGCCTGTCACCACCACGGAGCTTGCAGACATGCGGCACGCCTCCCCTCCATATAGATGTACGTTGTACATGTTCATAGTGGACACCGTACATCAACGATACGGGCACGTCAAGATGTACAATGTTCTTCCATGCCTTATCCAGCAAAAACGGACCGCGAGGCGATCCTCGCTGCAGCCATGCAGCAGGTCGAAAGACATGGAGCTGAAAAGCTGGCGATACGGAGCGTCGCCGCTGCCCTCGGGCTCGCTCCGAATGCCTTGTATCGCTATTTTGCGAGCTTGGCCGCCTTGGAAGCCGCTTTGGCGGAAGAAAGCAGGCGCCGGCTTCTCACAGTGATGCAAAGGGCCGCGGAGCGAAAGCGTCCCGCGGAAGCGATTCGCGGGATATGCGATGCCTACGTCCGATTCGCAAGAGAGCACCCGCAAATCTTCTCTCTCACCCTGAAGCCGTCAAACAACGACGGAGACGAAAACGCCGTGCATCTGCAGAGCTGGCGATTCGTACTGGAACAGGTTGGCCGCCTCTACGGCGACAAACGGGCACCAGAAGCGGCCGTTGCCTTGTGGGCGCTGCTCCACGGAATGACGGTTTTGGAAAGGGCCGGAGTCCTCAGTGAGATGAAACCGTCCAGCGGCCTCGCATTCGGTCTTCAGATGTGGATCGGCGGCGCCTCGGCGGGCTCCAATATCACCAGGGCGTGACACCCGCGAATTCACTTGAGATCGGGGTTATGCCCGCGGAACGGCGGGAACAAGGCTGGAGCAGGCGTAGGCTGGCAGTGGGGCCACGCCGCTCAGGCCGCGGGAGCGGCAGTTACAAGTTCGACGCACTATTCGACTTCGAGTCGGCGGGGTGCATACTCCCTGTTTCGTCGGCCGCTCGCGCTCAGCGGCCCACCAGCTTCTGCAGGTGCTCGGGGTAGCGCGCGCCCTGCACCGGCACCTGGGACACGGCGCCGCCGATGTCGCGCAGGTCGGCGGGCGTGAGCCGGATGGCGGCGGCGCCCAGGTTTTCCTCCAGGCGCGCGGGTTTGGTGGTGCCGGGGATGGGCACGATCCAGGGCTTCTGCGCCAGCAGCCAGGCGAGCGCAATCTGGGCCGAGGTGGCCTTGTGCTGGGCGGCGATGTCGCGCAGCACGTCGACCAGGGCCTGGTTGGCCTTGCGCGCCTCCGGCGTGAAACGGGGCACGATGTTGCGGAAGTCGCCGCGTTCGAACGTGGTGCTGGCGTCGATGGCGCCGGTCAGGAAGCCCTTACCCAGCGGGCTGAACGGGACGAAGCCGATGCCCAGTTCCTCCAGCGCCGGCAGCAGTTCCTGCTCCGGCTCGCGCCACCACAGGGAGTATTCGCTCTGGATCGCGGCGACCGGGTGCACCGCATGCGCACGGCGGATGGTCTGCACGCCCGGCTCGGACAGGCCGAAGTGCTTGACCTTGCCCTGGCGCACCAGGTCCTTCACCGCGCCGGCGACGTCTTCGATGGGCACCTCCGGGTCCACGCGGTGCTGGTAGAACAGGTCGATGGCTTCCACCTTGAGCCGCTTGAGCGAGGCCTCGGCGACTGCGCGGATGTGCTCGGGCCGGCTGTCCAGGCCGCTCTGGAAGCCGGTCTTGAGGTCCAGCTTGAAGCCGAACTTGGTGGCGATCACCACGCGGTCGCGCACCGGGGCCAGGGCTTCGCCCACCAGTTCTTCGTTGGTGTATGGACCGTAGACTTCGGCGGTATCGAAGAAAGTGACGCCGCGCTCCACCGCGGAGCGGATCAGCGCGATCATCTCGCGCGTGTCCGCCGCCGGGCCGTAGCCGAAGCTCATGCCCATGCAGCCCAGGCCAAGTGCCGAGACTTCCAGGCCGCTGTTGCCGAGTTTGCGTTTCTGCATTTTCATCACCTTTCGTGTTGACCGGGGCCGGGAAGCGCTTCGCACATGCCGGCCCCGCGACTTTTGAGCGCTCACTTTACTGCGGGCGCCGGCGCTTGATTAGCCGGTACAATCCGCATGACTTCATGATTGATATTCATGAATAGGGGCAGATAAATGCCGCGCGCGAACCTCAACGACTTGCTCGCGTTCGTCACCGTGGCGCGCCACGGCAGCTTCACGCGGGCGGCGGCGCAACTCGGCGTGTCGCAGTCCGCTCTGAGCCACACGGTGCGCGCGCTCGAAGCCCGGCTGGGCGTGCGGCTGCTGGCGCGCACCACGCGCAGCGTGGCGCCGACCGCGGCGGGCCAGCGCCTCCTGCTGAGCCTGGGGCCGCACTTCGACGAGATCGAAGTCGGCGTGGCGGCGCTGGGCGAGCTGCGGGACAAGCCGGCCGGCACCATCCGCATCACCAGCAGCGAGCACGCGGCCAGCGCCGTGCTGTGGCCGGCGCTGAAGAAGTTCCTGCCGCGCTACCCGGACATCAAGGTGGAGCTGATCAGCGACGCGCGCCTAGTGGACATCGTGGCGCAGCGCTACGACGCCGGCGTGCGCCTGGGCGAGCAGGTGGCGCGGGACATGATCGCCGTGCCGATCGGGCCGGTGCAGCGCATGGCGGTGGTGGGCGCGCCGGCCTACCTGGCCGGGCGCGCACCGCCCAAGAAGCCGCAGCAGCTCACCGCCCACGCCTGCATCAACCTGCGCCTGCCGACGCATGGAGACCTGTACGCCTGGGAGTTCGCCAAGGGCAGCCGCGAGCTGAAGGTGCGCGTCGATGGCCAGCTCGTGTTCAACCGCAGCGACCAGATCCTGGACGCCGCGCTGGCCGGCTTCGGCCTCGCCTACCTGCCGGAAGACCTGGCGGCGCCGCACTTGGCCCAGGGCCGGCTGCTGCGCGTGCTCGAGGACTGGTGCCCGGCGTTTCCCGGCTACCACCTGTACTACCCGAACCGGCGGCAGCATTCGCGGGCGTTCGCCTTGCTGCTGGAGGCATTGCGGCGGCAGTAACGTCACCTAGATTTCCGGACTTTTTAGTTGCCGAAGTCTCGCGGCACTCAAAGAGTTGGGATCAATTCAACATGTTCCGCCTAAGCAGGAAATAGCTGTAGCCAGCGAATTGAGGTGCCCCCCGAATTTCGTCTTCCAAGGGTCGATGCGTATCATTGAGACCTGAGGGAAGACGAGATGAAGAAGATACCGAAACAGGAGTATACGGCCGAGTTCAAAGAGCTGGCCGTCAAGCGAGCGCTGGAAGT
>JADHNH010000028.1 GCA_016779605.1 Nevskia sp.
CTCAAACCAGCCCGCGCGCCACCGGCACCGGGAAGTCCAGCAGCATCTGCGCAAACGCCTTGCCCTGCGGATCGGTGCGCAGCGAGCAGGCGCCGCCGCCGCCGAGGGCGTTGTACAACATGAAATTCAGGCTGTTCGAACCCGGCAGCTCCCAGCGTTCCACGCGGCCCTGGGCGCCGCCGGCCAGGACGTGGGCGAAGTAGTCGCGCACCGCCCGGCTCGACAGCGCCGCCTTGATGTACGGCAGGTATTCGGGCCTGCGCGCCGCCACGCCGATGTTGGCGTGGTCGCCCTTGTCGCCGGAGCGGGCCACCGCCAGGCGCACCAGCGGCACGCTGCCGCCGTCGGCCGCCACCACCGGCAGGTCCTCCGGCTCCGCGGCCGGCGGCACGAAGCCGCCGGCGGTGGGCACCGGCACCGCGAAGCGCTCCTGGCCGATGGCCACGTCGATCGCCACGCGGTCCTTCGGCACCAGGGTCGAGAACAGCTTGGGGATCATGCTCGGCTCCGGGCGGCCGCCGCCGAAGTAGCCGGTGAAGCCCGGCGACATGGCGGTGGCGGCCTGCACGATCTCGCGCGCGAACAGCCGCGTGGCCTTGGCGCTCGGATGCTGCACCACGATCTTCACCACCACCTCGCGGGTGGCGGCGGCGCCGGGGCGGGCGTGCGGCCCGTAAGTTTCCTCCGCACCGATGCAGTGGATATCCACGCCGGTGAAGTCGCCGAGCCCGGCTTCCAGCAGCTGGCGCCGCACCTTTTCCACCACTGCGCTGGCGGAGGCGCGGCCTTTCCTGGCCGCGTCGATGCCGCCGATCATGAACAGCGCGGCGCAGCGCATGCCGGCCGGATAGGTCGCGCTGACCTTGTAGGTGGCAGTGGGCGGGTAGCCGCGCGCGCCGCTGACGCGCACGCGGTTCTCCCCCACCTGCTCGAGCTTCACGCCGGTGAAGTCGCAGACCACGTCGGGCAGGATGTAGGCGCGCGGGTCGCCGATCTCGTACAGCATCTGCTCCAGCACGCTGTGCACGCTGACCAGGCCGCCGGTGCCCTCCGGCTTGCCCACCACGAAGCTGCCGTCGGACGCCACGTCCACCACCGGGAAGCCCATGTCGGGGAAACCCTCCCGCACCAGTTCCCAGTCGGTGAAGTTGCCGCCGGTGCACTGGGCGCCGCACTCGATGATGTGGCCGGCGACCGAGCCGGCGGCGAGCTTGTCGTACTCATCCTGGCGCCAGCCGAACTCGTGCATCAGCGGGCCGAGCACCAGGGCGGAATCGACGCAGCGGCCGGTGACGACGATCTCCGCGCCGGCGTCGAGCGCGCGGGCGATCGGCAGCGCGCCCAGGTAAGCGTTCATCGACACCAGGTTGGGCGGCGGCGCCGCGCTGCCGCCGAGCTCGCGGCAGTCGGCGAACTCGTCCTTGCGCGCCAGCAGGTCGTCGCCCAGCACCACCGCCACGCGCAACTCGACGCCCGCCTTGGCCGCCGCCGCTTCCAGCGCCTGCTTGCAGGCCAGCGGATTGACGCCGCCGGCGTTGGCCACCACGCGGATCTTCTGTGCCTTGATCTGCGCCATCAGCGGCGCCATCACGTATTCGACGAAGTCCACCGCGTAGCCGTCGTTCGGATCCTTCATGCGCTTGGCCGCCAGGATCGACATGGTGATCTCGGCCAGGTAGTCGAACACCAGGTAATCCACGTTACCCTTCTGCACCAGCTGGGCGGCGGCCGTGTTGGTGTCGCCCCAGAATGCGGCAGCGCAGCCGATGCGGACGGTCTTCTGATTTTGTTTCATAAATTTCAATTAGTTACTGGATCAATCAAAGAAACCAGAGGAATGCGGGCTGGGCCTGTGCCGGCAATCCAAAGCAGGCGGGGACGACGTTACCACGGCGCCAGCCACGCGGCGAAGCCCAGCAGCGCGGCGGCGTAGAACGCCGCGAGCAGGTCGTCGAGCATGATGCCGAAGCCGCCGCCGACGCCGCGGTCGAGCGCCGCGATCGGCCAGGGCTTCCAGATGTCGAACAGGCGGAACAGGGCGAACGCGGCCAGCAGCCACGGCCACGGGTGCCCCTGCACGAGCCCCAGCGCCGGCAGCAGCGGCACACAGGTGGCCAGAAAGCCCACCACCTCGTCGAACACGATGCCGCCGTAGTCGTGCACCCCCAGCAGCCGCGCGCTGGCACCGCAGACCCAGCAGCCGAACGCGAACAGCGCCGCCAGTGCGGCCAGGTACGCCGGCCAGGGCAGATGCTGCATCGCCAGCCACAGCGGCACCGCGACGAGCGTGCCGGCGGTGCCCGGCCCTTTCGGCGACAGGCCGGCGCCGAGGCCGAACGCCAGCAGGTGCTGCGGCGTGGTCAGCACCAGGCGCGCCGAAGGGCGCCAGGCCGGGGCGGCGGCGGCGCCTTGACCGGATTTCATTGACCGTGCCTCACCCGGGCAGTGCGCAGGCCTGGATCGGCCCACCCCACAGGCGGCCGCCGACCTGCTCCAGGTGCGCCGGCGCCGCGCTGCTGAACCACCGGATGGCCGCAGCTGCCGCCCCAGGCGGAGCGCGCACGCCTTCGCGCTCGAGGATCGACTCCACCCGCCGCGCCACCGCCTCGCCGGTGTCGACCAGGCGCACGTCCGCGCCGACCACGTCCTGGATCAGCGGCCGCAGGAACGGGTAATGCGTGCTGCCCAGCACGATGACGTCGGCGCCTTCGGCCAGCAGCGGCACGGTATAGCGCTGCACCAGCGCGCGCGTGGCGGGCCCGTCGAGGTCGCCGGCCTCGACCTGCTCGGGCAGGCCCGGGCAGGCCTGCGTGATCACGCGCACGCCGCCGGCGTGGCGGTCGATCAGGCGGTGCAGCTTCTCGCCGGACAGGGTGGCGACGGTCGCCAGCACGCCGATCACGCCGCGGCGGCTCAAGGCCACCGCCGGCTTCACCGCCGGCTCCATGCCGACGAAGGTGGCGGCGTAGTTGGCGCGCAGGTACTCCACCGCGGCGACGGTGGCGGAATTGCACGCCACCACGATCAGCTTGGCGCCCTGCGCCAGCAGGAAATCGCTGATCGCGCAGGCGCGCGCGATGATCTCGCGCTGGCTCTTGCCGCCGTAGGGGCAATGGCCGCTGTCGGCGACATAGATGCAGTTTTCGCGCGGCAGCCGCCGCACGATCTCGCGCAGCACCGACAGCCCGCCGAGGCCGGAGTCGAACACGCCGATCGGCGCCCCCGCAGCCTGAGCCGAAGGGGCTTCAGCGGAAGTGGTCGTAGCCATGCAGTTGCGGTTGCGGGGCCAGCGCTGCGCCGCCCTCGTCGAGCCAGCGCAGCCCGGGCGCGGCGGTGATGCGGCCGATCTCGGTCAGCGGCAGGTCCAGCCGCCGGCGCGCTTCGGCCAGATGCTCCGGCGGCAGGCACAGGCACAGCTCGTAGTCGTCGCCGCCGCCGGCCTGCAGGCGCAGGCGCTGCGCGGGCACGGCCAGGCGCTCGAACGCCGGCGACATCGGCAGGCGCGCCACCTGCACTTCCGCGCCGACGCCGCTGGATTCGAGCACGTGCGCGAGGTCCCCGGCCAGGCCGTCGGACAGGTCGATGGCGGCGTGCGCCAGGCCGCGAAGCGCCAAGCCGGCAGCCAGCCGCGGCTGCGGGCGGTCCAGGCGCCGCCGCAGGAAATCCGCGTCGGCTTGCGTCGCCGGGGCCGCCGGGCCCTTGCCCAGGTTTTGCAGGGCGAGCGCGGCATCGCCCAGCGTGCCGGTGACGCACACCGCATCGCCGGGCCGCGCACCGTCGCGGCGCAGCGCCGCCGCTTCGGGTACGCTGCCGACCGCGGTGATGGTGATGGCCAGCGGCCCGCGGGTGGTGTTGCCGCCGACCAGGGCGATGGGTGCGGCGTCGGCCAGCTGCTTCAGGCCCGCGGCGAAATCCTCCAGCCAGGCGGCCTCGGCCCGCTCCAGGGTCAGCGACAGCAGGAACCAGCGCGGCCGCGCACCCATCGCCGCCAGGTCCGAAAGGTTGACCGCCAGCGCTTTCCAGCCGAGGTCGACGGCGCGCGTGCCCGCCGGGAAATGGCGCCCGGCGACCAGCGTGTCGGTGGTCACGGCAATGACTTCGCCGGCCGGCGGCCGCAGCAGCGCGCAGTCGTCGCCGATGCCCAGGGCCACGTCCGCAGAAGCCGGCGTCAGGCCCGCGAAATACCGCCGGATGAGTTCGAACTCGTCGATCGCCTGCTCCTCGTGCCGGCGGCGGCCCGGCGCGGCCGCCGCGCCATGTCGGCCGCCGGCGCCGTCAGCCGCCGGCAATCTCGGTGGTCCGGGCGCTGCGCGCCAGCTTGTCGAGCACGCCGTTGACGAACTTGTAGCCGTCCTCGGCGCCGAACACTTTGGCCAGCCCGACCGATTCGTTGACCACCACCTTCCACGGCACCTCGGGCTTGTGCAGCAGCTCGAAGGCGCCGAGCAGCAGCACCGCGTGCTCCACCGGATCGAGCTGCTCGACCGGGCGGTCCAGGTGCGGCGCCACCGCCGCGATCAGCTCGGCCCTGGCGCCGACGATGCCGCGCAGCAGCTCGGCGAAGTAGGCCGGGTCCGCGCGCCCCAGCCCCTCGGGCTGCTCGGCGAACTGCCGCAACAGCAGGTCCGCCGAGGTCTCGTTGACCAGCCACTGGTACAGGGCCTGCACGGTGAGCCGCCGCGCCAGGCCGCGCCGGCTGGTCGGCGCGGTTTCAGTCATCGACGGACCGCAGCAGGCGCACCATCTCCAGGGCCGCCGCGGTGGCCTCGTAACCCTTGTTGTCGGGGCCCGCGCCGGCCCGCTCCACCGCCTGCTCGACGGTGTCGACCGTGAGCACGCCGAAGCCGAGCGCCACCTGGTGCTGCTGCGCGGCCTCGCGCAGGCCGCGCGAGCATTCGCCGGCGACGTACTCGAAATGCGGCGTGCCGCCGCGGATCACCGCGCCCAGGGTGATCACCGCGTCGCAGCGGCCGCTGGCCATCAGGGCGCTGGCCGCCAGCGGCAGCTCGAAGGCGCCGGCGACGCGGAACTCCTCGACGTGCTTAGGCGCCACGCCCCATTCGGCCAGGCAGCGGCGCGCACCGGCCAGCAGGCTGTCGACGATCTCGACGTTCCAGCGGGTCACCAGCAGGGCCACGCGGGTGCGCTTGAACTCGCCCTGCTCCGGCGGCTCGGGTGCGCGGTAACCGGACTTGGCCGGCGCGGCGTTGTTCTTCTTGGTCAAGCGCTTGCCCCCGGGGAGCTAATCGCAGTGGACATATTCGACGACTTCCAGGCCGAAGCCGGAAATCGCGTGCATCTTCTTCGGCAGCGACAGCACCCGCATCTTGCGCACGCCCAGGTCCGCCAGGATCTGCGCGCCGACGCCGTAGGTGCGCAGCACCTGCCGCTGGTCCGGCGCCGCCGCGCCCGCCGGCGGCGTGGCGTGCGGCTGGCTCAGGGACATGATCTGCTGCACCAGGTCGCGCGGCGACTCCGGGCGGCGCAGCAGCACCACCACGCCGGTGCCCTCCTGGGCCACCCGCTCCAGGGCGCGCCGCAGCGGCCACGGGAATTCCTCGTGCTGCACGCCCAGCACGTCCTGCAGGGAATTGCGCAGGTGCACGCGCACCAGCACCGGCCTGGCGGGGTCGATCTCGCCGCGCACCAGCGCCAGGTGCACGGTCTTGTCGATGCGGTCCTCGTACACCGCCATGCGGAACTCGCCGAACTCGGTGTGCACCGTCTGCTCGGCCACCCGCTCCACGCTGTGCTCGTTGGCCAGGCGGTAGCGGATCAGGTCGGCGATGGTGCCGATGCGCAAGGAGTGCTCGCGGGCGAAGGCGAACAGCTCGGCGCCGCGCTTCATGGTGCCGTCGTCGTTGACGATCTCGCAGATGAACGCGGCCGGCGCTTCCAGCCCGGCCAGCTTGACCAGGTCCACCGAGGCCTCGGTGTGGCCGGCGCGCGCCAGCACGCCGCCCTCGGTGTAGCGCAGCGGGAAGATGTGCCCGGGCCGCGCGAAGTCGTCCGCGCGCGAGGCCGGGTCGGCCAGCGCGCGGATGGTGGTGGCGCGGTCGTGCGCCGAGATGCCGGTGGTGGTGCCGTGCTTGTAATCCACCGAGATGGTGAACGCGGTGCGGTGGCTCTCGGTGTTCTCGGCCACCATCAGCGGCAGGCGCAGCTGCTCCAGGCGCTCGCGCGTGGTCGGCAGGCAGATGATGCCGCTGGAATGGCGCACGGTGAAGGCCACCGCCTCGGCGGTGGTCTTCTCGGCGGCCATGATCAGGTCGCCCTCGTTCTCGCGGTCCTCGTCGTCCATCATGATGACCATGCGGCCGGCCTTGATGTCGGCGACGATGTCCTCGATGGTGTCCAGCCGGCGGTCTCGCGCGGCATCGATCGACGCCACTTTCTTGGTCATGCGGGTGCCTCCTCCCCCTCTTGATCTGCGCCACGCCCGTCCCGCGCCGACAGCAGCCGCTCCAGGTAGCGCGCGATCAGGTCCACTTCGAGATTGACCTGCGCGCCTTCGGCCAGACCGCCCAGCGTGGTATGGGTCCAGGTCTGCGGAATGATGTTAACTCCAAACCGTCCGCCGCGATGCAGCGGCTCCACTTCGTTGACGGTGAGGCTGACGCCGTCGATGGCCACCGAGCCCTTGCGCGCGATGTAGCGCGCGATCCCGCGCGGCGGCTCGAACACCAGGCGCCGCGAGCGCGCCTCTTGGCGCAGCTCGACCAGGCGGCCGACGCCGTCGACGTGGCCGGACATCAGGTGGCCGCCCAGCGGCTTGGCCGGCGTCAGCGCCCGCTCCAGGTTGACCGGCGTGCCCGCCTGCCAGCGTCCGGCGGTGGTGGCGTTGAGCGTTTCCACCGACACGTCGGCGGTGAAGCCGCGCGGCAGCAGCGTCACCGCGGTCAGGCACACGCCGCTGACCGCCACGCTGTCGCCGTGCTGCAGGCCGTCGAGGTAGCTGCCGTCGGCGAGCACGGTGAGGCGGCGGTCGCCGCCGACCGTTTCGATCGCCTCGATCCGTCCGAGTGACTCCACGATACCGGTGAACATCGCGATCCTTCCTGCTTATCGGTGCTGCAAGGTTGTGGTGATGCGGATGTCGGCGCCGACCATGCGCACGTCCTGCGTCTCCAGGTCGATGCGCTGGCTCAGCCGTTCCATGCCCGGCAGCCAGGCCAGCGGCCGCGCCTCGTGGCCGAGCAGCGACGGCGCCATGTACACCACCAGCTCGTCGGTCAGGCCGGCGGTCAGGAACGCGCCCGCCAGGTGCGGCCCGCATTCGACGAATACTTCGTTGACTTCGCGGCTGGCCAGCGCCGCCAGCGCCGCGGCCAGGCTGACGTGGCCGCCGGCGTCGGTGGCCACCTGCAGCACTTCCACGCCCTCGGCCGCTTCGGCGGCCTGGCCGGCGACGAGGAAGCGCCGCGCGCCGGGACGCCACACGCGGAAATTGCGCGGCACGCTGCGGTGCGTGTCCAGCACGATGCGGTCCGGCTCGCGCGGCGCCGGCCGCAGCTCGGCGGGCGTACCCGGCTCCGGCCGGCGCAGCGCCTCGCGGTAGAGCCGCACGTCGAGCAGCGGGTCGTCGGCCAGCACGGTGGCCGAGCTGCTCATCACCGCGCCGGCTTCGGCGCGCAGGCGGTGCACGTCGGTGCGCGCCGCCTCGCCGGTGATCCAGCGGCTTTCGCCGGAGGCCATGGCGGTGCGCCCGTCGAGGCTCGCCGCCAGCTTGAGCGTGACCCAGGGCCGGCCGCGCGTCATGCGCGACAGGAAACCGCGGTTGAGGCGGGCCGCGCGCTCGGCGCCGGTGCCGACGTGCACCGGGATGCCGGCGGCGCGCAGGCGCGCCGCGCCGCGGCCGGCGACCTGCGGGTTGGGGTCTTCCAGCGCCGCCCACACCCGTGCCACGCCCGCGGCGATCAGCGCGTCAGCGCAGGGCGGCGTGCGGCCATGGTGGGCGCAGGGCTCGAGGTTGACGTAGACCTCGGCGCCGCGCGCACGGCTGCCGGCGTCCTGCAGCGCCATCACCTCGGCGTGCGGCTCGCCGGCGCGGGCGTGGTAGCCCTCGCCGACGATCACGCCGTCGCGCACGATCACGCAGCCGACGCGCGGATTGGGATGCGTGGTGGTCTTGCCGCGCTCGGCCAGGTTCAGCGCGCGCGACATGAAGCCGCGCGCCAGCACCTCGTCGCCGCCGCTTGCGCGAACCGCCGGCGGCGCAGCGTCCGGCGCGCTCATGCCGGGCGCCGCAGCGGCGCCGGCGCCAGGGCCGGCGCGCGGTGGCGGGGCGCGCGGCTCATCGGCCTTTGGTGCCGGGGGCGGCACCCTGCTGGCGCGTCTGCGCGCCGCGCTGCTCTTCGTCGATCAGCGGTAGCTGGCTGCGGCGCAGCTCCGCGCTGGGCAGCCGCTCCAGGCGGTCGATCTCCTCGCGGAAGGCGTTGACGTCCTCGAAGCTGCGGTAGATCGAGGCGAACCGCACGTAGGCCACGTGGTCGAGGTCGCGCAGCTCTTCCATCACCCATTCGCCGACGCGCCGCGACGCCACTTCGCGCTCGCCGGTGGCGCGCAGCTTGCGGATCACGTTCTCGATGGCGTGGTCCACCGCTTCCTGCGGCACCGGCCGCTTGTACAGCGCGCTTTCCACGCCGCGCCGCAGCTTGGCCTCCTCGAACGGCTCCGGCTTGCCGCTGCTCTTCAGGATGAACGGCATCGACAGCTGGGCTTTTTCGAACGTGGTGAAGCGGTTGCCGCAATGCGGGCACTCGCGCCGCCGGCGCACCTGCGTGCCCTCCTCGTACAGGCGCGAGTCGATCACGCGCGTGTCCGGCGCCTTGCAGAACGGGCATTGCATGGCTCAGCCCGGGAATCGGGAATCGGCAACCGGGAATCGGCAACCGACGCCCGCTTTCGACGATTGCCGAATCTCCACTCCCGATTCCCGGCTTCTCAAGCGGCTTTCTTCCCCACCCGGTACACCGGGTAGTGCGCGCACAGGGCTTCGACGTGGCCGCGCACGCGCGCGACGGTGGCGTCGACGTCCTGGCCCTGGCTCATGGCGTCGACGATGTCGGCGATCCAGGCGGCGACCTCGGCCATGTCGGCCTCGCCGAAGCCGCGGGTGGTGCTGGCCGGGCTGCCGATGCGCAGGCCGGAGGTGACCATCGCCGGCCGCGGGTCGTTGGGCACGGCGTTCTTGTTGACGGTGATGTGGGCGCGGCCGAGGGCGGCCTCGGCGTCCTTGCCGGTGACGTTGCGCACCGACAGGTCCAGCAGGAACAGATGGTCGTCGGTGCCGCCGGAAACGACCTTGTAGCCGCGTTCCAGGAAGACCCTGGCCATGGCCCGCGCATTGGCCAGCACCTGCTGCTGGTAGTGCTTGAATTCCGGCGCCAGCGCTTCCTTGAAGGCGACCGCCTTGGCGGCGATGACGTGCATCAGCGGCCCGCCCTGGATGCCGGGGAACACCGCCGAGTTCAGCTTGCGGGTGAATTCCTCGGGCTGACCCTTGGCCAGGATGATGCCGCCGCGCGGGCCGCGCAGGGTCTTGTGGGTTGTGCTGGTGACGACGTGGGCGTGCGGCAGCGGCGTCGGGTACAGGCCGGCCGCGACCAGCCCGGCGACGTGCGCCATGTCCACCCAGAACCAGGCGCCGACCTGGTCGGCGATGGCGCGCATGCGCGCCCAGTCCTTGATGCGCGAATAGGCGGAGAAGCCGCCGATCAGCATCTTCGGCCGGTGCTCCAGCGCCAGGCGCTCCATCTCGTCGTAGTTGATCAGGCCGGTGGCCGGGTCCAGGCCGTAGGCCACCACCTTGTAGTTCTTGCCGGAAAAATTGGCCGGATGGCCGTGCGTCAGGTGGCCGCCGTGGGCCAGGTTCATGCCCATGATGGTGTCGCCCGGCTGCAGCAGGGCGGCGAACACGGCGGCGTTGGCCTGGGCACCGGAGTGCGGCTGCACGTTGGCGAAGTCGCAGTCGAACAGCTGCTTGACGCGCTCGATCGCCAGCGTCTCGGCGACGTCGACATGCTCGCAGCCGCCGTAGTAGCGCTTGCCCGGGTAGCCTTCGGCGTACTTGTTGGTGAGCGCCGAGCCCTGCGCCTCCATCACCGCCGGGCTGGCGTAGTTCTCCGAGGCGATCAGCTCGATATGCGCCTCCTGCCGCTCGCGCTCGGCTTCGATGGCACGGAACAGTTCAGGATCGGCTTGGGCGAGGCTCTTGGCGTTGGTCCACATTGCTTTTCGCTCGGGAGTCGGGAATCGGGAGTCGGGAATCGGCGGGCCTGGGCATTACGATTCCCCATTCCCGATTCTCGATTCCCGTGAACTTCAATCCGCCAGGTCCAGCATGCGCTGCAGCGCCAGCCGCGCGGGCGCGGCCACGGCTTCCGGCACGCGGATGCGGTTGACGACGTGGCCGGCGACGAGGTTGTCGAGCGTCCAGGCCAGGTGCTGCGGGTCGGTGCGGAACATGGTCGAGCACATGCATACCAGCGGCGACATGAACTGCACGGTGACGCCCCTGGGCTTCATCTCGTCGCGCAGGCGGTTGACCAGGTTCAGCTCGGTGCCGACCAGCCAGTGGCTGCCGGGCTCGGCCGCGCGTACGGTGCGCAGGATGTACTCGGTCGAGCCGACGTAATCGGAGTGTTCGCATACCTCGAAGGCGTTTTCCGGGTGGCTGATGACCTTGCCGGCGGGCACTTCGCGGCGGAACTTCTCGATGTGCGCCGGGTGGAACATCTGGTGCACCGAGCAGAAGCCCTTCCACAGGATGATCCGCGCCTGGCGGATCTCCTCGGCGCTCAGTCCGCCCATCGGCTTGGTGAAATCCCACAGCACCATCTGCGAAAGCGGGATCCCCATGCGGTGGCCGGTGTTGCGCCCCAGGTGCTGGTCCGGGAAGAACAGCACCTTCTCGCGCCGTGCGAAGGACCACTCCAGGATGCCGCGGGCATTCGAGGAGGTGCAGACGATGCCGCCGTGCTCGCCGCAGAAGGCCTTCAGGTCGGCGGCCGAATTGATATAAGTGACCGGGGTGACTTTCTCATCCGGATCAAGTACCTGGGAAATCTCATTCCAGCATTTCCTGACTTTCACCAGGTTGGCCATGTCGGCCATCGAGCAGCCCGCCGCGAGGTCCGGCAGGATCACGTTGCGGCTGCCGCCGGTGACGATGTCGGCGACCTCGGCCATGAAGTGCACGCCGCAGAACACGATGTGCTCGGCGCCGGAACCCGCCGCCAGCTGCGACAGCTTCAGCGAGTCGCCGGTGAAATCGGCGTGGCGGAACACCTCGTCGCGCTGGTAATGGTGGCCCAGGATGGCCAGCCGCGGGCCGAGCAGGCGCTTGGCGGCGCGGATGCGGGCCTCGCAGCTTTCGTCGTCCAGCAGGTTGAATTGATCGATTTTCAGGGCAGCGGACATCGCCACCTCTCCTGGCGCCCTGGCGCCGGAATGAGTTGACTGGGTATTTTAGCCGATCGCACCCGGCAGCCGCGCGCCGGATCCATGCAAGCGGCTGATTTCAGTGAGGATTCACGGTAATGGCGGTGGTTGCGGTATTGACCACGATGGTGCCGCTGGCACTGCTCGGGGCGGTCGCGGTCACGTTCACGCTGCCGAACTGGTCGGTATCCGAGGTGAACACGCCGGCATTGGTCGTGGTGCTGCCGATGGTCGCCAGCCGCGTGTCGCTGACGGTCCACGACGCCTCCGGGGTGATGTCCTGCACCATTCCGCCGCCGTAGGTGCCCAGGGCGCAGAACTGCTGCGAACTCAGGCTGCCGCCCTGGGAATAGGCCGGCGTCGAGGTGCCGGCCGTTGCGCCATTGCAGAAGCTCACGCCCGGCAGCAGGGCCGAGGGAGCGGCACCGGTGACGGCGATCGCCAGCAAATCGGCGTTGACGACACCGACCCGCATGGTCGACGACTGCATCTGCACGCCGGCGCCGGTAAAGGCGGCGCTGATGACGGTGCCGCCCTGCGACAGGCCCTGCATGTAATAACCGGGCGTGCCCAGGCCGAACAGCGACGAGCTGGCACCGAACCTGACGATCGTGCTGTCGTTGGCGGTCAGGATGGCCTGCGAGGAAATGTCCTGCTCCGGGCCGTTGCCCAGGTCGGCGAACACGAACATGCGCTCCTGGTTGCCCACCACCAGGGCCGGATTGCCGGTGAACTGCGGCTGCACCGTGATGTTCTGCACCGGCCGCACGGTGACATTGGTCGAGGTCTGCACCAGCGGGCACAGCGGCAGCGTGGCCTGGGCCACCAGCGGGCCGCCGAAGCCGACGCCGGCGATGCGGCCGCCGGCCTGGCGCGCCGAGGTCGAGGCGGTGGGCGCGATCGTCGCCACGCCGGGGTTGGGATTCTGGAAACCCCAGCTTGCGTAGGCCGACACGTTGGTTTCGACGTTGTCCAGTTCGGCGGTCAGCGCCACGTCGTAAGTGGTGCCGATGCCCATGCGGATATTGTTGCCCGCCGGCGGGACGTAGAAGCCTTCGATCACCGACTTGAGTTTCGCGTTGTCCAGCGAGCCGACGCTGACCGACACCACCGCGCTCAGCGCGGAGTAGGTGGCGGTGATTTCCGCGGTGCCGGGCGCCAGCGGCACCAGCGTGCCGCTGGGGTAGAACGCGCCGGCGACGCCCGGCACCGGGTAGTCGCCGTTGCTCACCGCCACCGTGCCCGGATTGGAGCTGCTCCATACCACGCGGCCGGTGAAATTGCCGAACGAGCCGTCGTCGAAGAACAGCAGCACCGAGATCGGCTGGGGCAGGCAGGCGTGGGCCCGCACCGACGCCACCTGCGTGGCGGACGTGCCCTGGGTGATCACCAGGACCTTCGGCGCGTTGCCGTGACCCACCGCGCCGCCGCCGCTGCAGGCGCCGAGCAACACCATGATGCATGCGGCCGCAGCCAAGGGCACCGCGCGGCGGGAGAGCAATTTCATTAAACGGCCTCTGGTCTTTGGTGGCTCAGGTCGCCGCCGGCGCGGCCGGCGGCACGGTGCTGCGGATCGCCAGCTCGCGCAGTTGGCGCGGATCGACGACGCCCGGGGCGTCGGTCAGCGGATCGTGCGCGGTCTGGGTTTTCGGGAAGGCGATCACTTCGCGGATCGACGCGGCGCCGGCCATCAGCATCACCAGGCGATCCAGCCCCAGGGCGATGCCGCCGTGCGGCGGCGCGCCGTAGCGCAGCGCGTCGAGCAGGAAGCCGAACTTCTCGCGCGCTTCCTCGTGGCCGATGCCGAGCAGGCCGAACACCGCCTGCTGCACGTCGGCGCGGTGGATGCGCACCGAGCCGCCGCCGATCTCCACGCCGTTGAGCACGAGGTCGTAGCCCTGCGACAGCACGCCGCCCGGGTCGGCCAGGATGGCGTCGGCGTCGAACACCTTGGGCGCGGTGAACGGATGGTGCAGCGCCACCCAGCGGCCTTCGGCCTCGTCGCGCTCGAACATCGGCCAGTCCACCACCCATAGCGCGCGCCAGCCCGGGGCGGTCAGCCCGAGGTCGGCGCCCAGCTTGATGCGCAGGGCGCCGAGCGCGTCGCTCACCACCTTGGCCTTGTCGGCGCCGAAGAAGATCAGGTCGCCGTCGGCGGCGGAGGTGCGGGCCAGGATGCCGGCCAGGGCGGCGTCGCTGAGGTTCTTGACGATCGGCGACTGCAGGCCCTCGCGGCCGCGGGCCGCGTCGTTGACCTTGATCCAGGCCAGCCCCTTGGCGCCGTACTGGCCCACCAGCTGGGTGTAGCCGTCGATCTCCGAGCGCGACACCTTGCCGCCGCCGGGCACGCGCAGGGCGGCGACGCGGCAGGCCGGGTCGCGCGCCGGGCCGGCGAACACCTTGAATTCGCTGTCCGCCACCAGGTCCTTGATCTCGACCAGCTCGAGCGGATTGCGCAGGTCCGGCTTGTCCGAGCCGTAGCGTGCCATCGCCTCGGCGTAACTCAGGTGCGGCAGCTCGCCCAAGTCGACCTGCATCAGCTCGTCGAAGATCACCCGCACCAGTCCTTCCACCAGGGCCATGATCTGGCCCATCTCGAGGAACGAGGTTTCCACGTCGAGCTGGGTGAATTCCGGCTGCCGGTCAGCGCGCAGGTCCTCGTCGCGGAAACAGCGCGCGATCTGGTAATAGCGGTCCAGCCCGCCGACCATCAGCAGCTGCTTGAACAGCTGCGGCGACTGCGGCAGGGCGAAGAAATGTCCCGGATGCGTGCGGCTCGGCACCAGGTAGTCGCGCGCGCCCTCGGGTGTGGCGCGCGTCAGGATCGGCGTCTCCACGTCGATGAAGCCGTGCCGGTCCATGTAGGCGCGCATGCGCTTGATCACCTCGTGGCGCAGGCGCAGGTTCTGCTGCATCAGCGGGCGCCGCAGGTCCACGTAGCGGTACTTCAGGCGCGTTTCCTCGCCCACGCTGTCGTCGTCGAGCTGGAACGGCGGCGTTTCCGAGCGGTTCAGCAACTCGAGTGCCTGTGCCAGCACCTCGACCTTGCCGGTGCTCAGGTTGGCGTTCTCGGTGCCGGCCGGGCGCGGCCGCACGCGCCCCGAGATGCGCACCACGTATTCGCTGCGCAGGCGCTCGGCGGCCGCAAACACGTCCACCGTGTCGGGGTCGAAAACGATCTGCAGCAGCCCTTCGCGGTCGCGCAAGTCGATGAAAATGACACCGCCGTGGTCGCGGCGGCGGTGCACCCAGCCGCAGACATGAACGGTTTGACCGGTCAGGGCCTCGGTGACCCTGCCGCAATAGTGGGATCGCATCTTGAAAAGGACAGGCGCTGGGATCAGGAAACGCAGATTGTAGCCCTGCGCAGACCCGGCCGTGTAGCCAGAGCGCTCGCCGCCGCGCCCGCTGCGGGCGGTTTGTCGCGGAATCGCCCGGCCCGGATCAGGCTGCCGGTGTCGCCGGCGTGGGCGGCAGGACGGCGGCCGCAGTGCGGGCGCCGCGCACCGGCGCCGAGACGCCCAGCGAAATGATGTAGCGCATGCCTTCCTCCACGCTCAGGTCCAGCGGCACCACCTCGTCGCGCGGCACCTGCATGAGAAACCCGGAGGTCGGGTTCGGCGTGGTCGGCACGAACACCGCGGTCATTTCGCGGCCGCTGCGCTCGGCGGCCTCGCGCAGCGCCTCGCCGGCCTGGAAGCCCACCGACCACTGCCCCGGCCGCGGCCACTCGATCATCACGACCTTGCGGAACGAGTTGGAATTCTCCGAAAACAGCGTTTCCGCCAGCTTCTTGGTGCCGCCGTACAGCGAGCGCACCAGCGGGATATGGTTGAACAGGCTTTCGAGCCAGTTGAGGAATTGCGCGCCCAGGTAATTCGCCGCCAGCGCGCCGGTGCCGAGCACCACCACCACCGTCAGCAGCACGCCCAGGCCGGGGAAGCGCCAGGACGGCGGCAGCAGGTAGCTGCTGTCCAGCAGATCCAGGGTGAAGCGGATCACCAGCAGGGTGGCGCCGAGCGGAATCCATACCATCAGCCCGGCGAACACCCAGCGGCGGATCATGCCGGAACCGTGGGCGCCGGCTTGTCAGTGGAAGCGGCGGGAGCGGCTGCCGGCGCCGCCTTGGGCGCGTGGCTGCAACCGGCGGCGCAGGTGTGGCCGGCACCCTTGGCGTCCGCGCCCTCGCTCTTGGCGCTTTCGGCCGGAGCCCCGGCATCGCCGGTCAGGTTGCGCTTGTCGCCGCCCTTGAAATCGGTTTCGTACCAGCCGCCGCCCTTGAGCCGGAAGCCCGCCGCCGACACCTGCTTGGTCAGGGCGTGCGCATGGCATTCGGGGCACTCGGTTTCCGGCGGATCGGACAGTCTCTGCAGGACTTCGGTCGCGGCGCCACAGCTGGTGCAGACGTATTCGTAAAACGGCATTGATTGAAACCTCCGGAAGCCGATTTTAGCGCGATATGCGTCTTGCCTGCCGGTTTTCAAGGGCATGGCGGCCGCCGGGCCGGCCGCGAGGGGCCCCGGTCCATTGATTCAGGTCAATGAAGACGTCAGCGCGCGCGACCACCATGATCCGTGCGTGCTGCTTCGCAGCGCGCATCGACCATGCAGGAGACTTGCCATGAACATCAATCGCTATGAACCGCGGAGCCTGATCGGCCAGCTGCAGAACGACATCAACCGCATGTTCTCGAACTTCGGCTGGGCGCCTGGCGACGGCGACATCGTCGGCAGCAACTGGGCCCCCGCCGTGGACATCAAGGAAGACGACAAGCAGTTCTGCATCCGCGCCGACCTGCCCGGCGTGGAACCCAAGGACATCGAGGTGACGATGGACCACGGCGCGCTCACCATCCGCGGCAAGCGCGCGTCGGAAAAGAAGGAGGAAAAGGACGGCTGGCTGCGCACCGAGCGCTTCAGCGGCGAGTTCTACCGCCGGCTGATGCTGCCCGACACCGCCGACGCCGAGCACGTCGACGCGTCCACCGAAAAAGGCGTGCTGGAAATCACCATTCCCAAGCGGCCTGCGGCCCAGGCCAAGCGGGTCGAAGTCAAGACGCAAGCCAAGACCTGAGCGCCGCGGCAACACCCGGGGGCCGCCAGCGGCTCCGGGCGCTGCCGGGCAGGCCGGCGGCTAGAGCGATTTTCGTTTAGTTGCAGACATGTTTGATTTGTCATTACTCCGCGCAGCGAAGAATCTGGCCAGATCCTTCGTTGCGCTCAGGATGACGGACATGTATGCATTTGAATCGAAAATGCCCTAGCGCCGCACCGTCGACGCCGACTGCCCGAACAGCAGCTTCCTGGCTGCTTCGGTCACGGTCGGCTGGGTATTGACCTCCGCGGCGCGGGCATAAGCGCGCTTGACCGCCGGACGCCCGGCGATCGCTTCGAACCAGCGCTTCAGGTGGGGAAAGTCCTCCAGCGACTGGCCCTGCCACTGGTGCGGCACGATCCACGGGTAGCAGGCCATGTCGGCGATCGAATACTCGCCGGCCACGAATGGCCGGTCGGCCAGGCGCTGGTCCAGCACGGCGTAAAGCCGGCCGGTCTCGCGCACGTAGCGGTCGATCGCGTAGGGAATTTTCTCCGGCGCGTAGGCGCTGAAATGGTGGTTCTGCCCGGCCATCGGCCCCAGGCCCGCCATCTGCCAGAACAGCCACTGCAGCACCTCCACCCGGCCGCGCAGGTCCGCGGGCAGGAAGCGGCCGGTCTTTTCGGCCAGGTACAGCAGCATGGCACCGGACTCGAACACGCTGACCGGCGGCCCCGGCTCGGCGGTCGCATGATCAACCAGTGCCGGAATGCGGTTGTTGGGCGAAATGCGCAGGAACTCGGGCTTGAACTGGTCGCCCACGCTGATGTTGACCGGCACGATCCGGTAGGCAAGCCCGGCCTCCTCCAGGAACATCGTGATCTTGTGGCCGTTGGGCGTGGTCCAGTAGTACAGGTCGATCATGGTGCGGCGCTCCAGCGTGGTCTGCGCCCATCATAAGAGGTTCAGGCACGCCGCCGGCCCGGCCGCCGGCGGCGGCGCGGTTGACAGGTTTAGTGACGAATGTTGAAATTCGTCACATGAAAGCCGCCGCCGTCGCGCAGCCCGAAGTCCGCGACCGCATCCTCGCGCAGGCCGAGCGGGTGTTCCTTGAATACGGCTACAGCAAGACCACCGTGGCCGACATCGCCCGCGCCTGCGGCATGTCGCCGGCCAATGTCTACCGCTTCTTCGAAAGCAAGGCGGCGATCAACGAGGCGATCACCGCCATCATGCTGCGGCGCCAGGAAGATCTGGCGCTGCGCATCGCCGGCGAGCGGCGCAGCGCCAGCCGGCGCCTGAAGAAGCTGATCGTGGAGATGCACCGCTTCACCTGCGAGCAGTACCTGCGGGAGTCGCGCGTGCACGAGCTGGTGACCAAGGCGATGGACGAGCAATGGGGCGTCATCGACGCGCACATCGGCCGCATCCGCCTGGTCTACGCCCGCGTCATCGAGGACGGCGCGCGCAGCGGCGAGTTCGCCGGCGCCGGCTTGCCGGACCGCGTCGCCTGCGTATTCAACGCCATCATGCCGTTCTGCCACCCGCAGCTGGTGGCGGAGAAGTTCAGCGCCGACCACGGCCGCCAGGCGGCGTTGATGGCCGATTTCCTGGTGGACGCGCTGCGTCCGCGCACGCGCTGACCGCCGGTCGCGCCATGAGCGCCTTGCTTCGCTCCCCGGCCGCCGCACTGGCGGGCCTGCTGCTCCTGGGCGGCTGCGGCAAGCCGCCGCCGCAGCCGCCGGAAATCCGCCCGGTGCGCACCGTGGTCGCCGCCGCCACGCCGGTCCGCGCCGACAACACCTACGCCGGATCGGTGGTGCCGCGCTACGAATCGCAGCTCGGATTCCGCGTCGGCGGCAAGCTGCTGGGGCGCGACGTCAACGTCGGCGACGCGGTGCACGCCGGACAGGTGCTGGCACGGCTGGATCCGCGGGACCTGGCGCTGGCGGCGGACAGCAGCCGCGCCAACGTCGCCGCGCGCCGCGCGCAGCTGGAAGTGGCGCGTGCGAATTACGAGCGCGACCGCAAGATGCTCGAGTTCGGCGGGGTCAGCCGGCTCGCGCTCGACAACAGCCAGGCCGCCTACCGGGCGGCGCAGGCCCAGCTCGATGCCGAGGAAGCGCAGTACCGGGTGGCGTCCAACCAGGCCGCCTATGCCGGGCTGGTGGCGGACCACGACGGCACCATCACCCAGATCACCGCCGAGGCGGGCCAGGTGGTGGCACCCGGCCAGGCGGTGGCACGCCTGGCCTGGGCCGGCGAAAACGAAGTCGAAACCAGCGTTCCGGAAGACCAGGTGCAGCGCGTCGCCGTCGGCATGCCGGTTGAAGTGTCGCTGTGGGCCGCCCCGGCGCTGCGCCTGGCCGGCACGGTACGCGAACTGGCGCGCAGCGCCGATGCGGCCACGCGCACCTACGCGCTGCGCGTGCAGGTGGCGCCGCAGCCGCCGGAGATGCGCCTGGGCATGACCGCCAGCGTGCGCATCGCCGACGCCGCGGCCGGCGCCCCGCGCCTGGTGCACCTGCCCCTGCCCGCCTGGACCGAGCACGACGGCAGGCAGGGCGTGTGGATCTACGATGCCGCCCGGCAGGCCGTCGACTTCCGCCCGCTGCAGGCCGCCGGGGTGGACGGCGACCGCGTGCTGGTCGCCGCCGGCATCGCCGACGGCGAGATCGTGGTCACCGCCGGCGCGCCGCTGCTGTTGCCCGGGCAGAAAGTCCGGTTGATGGATTCGCCCTCCGGCGCCGTCGACTAGCGCCGGCGCGATGAACGACGGCCCGGATCGCTTCAACCTGTCGCGCTGGGCGATCGAGCACGCCTCGTTCACCCGCTTCCTGATCGGCCTGCTGATGGTCAGTGGCACGGTCGCCTACCTGCGCCTGGGCCAGCGCGAAGACCCCAGCTTCACGTTCCGCATCATGGTGGTCAGCGCCTACTGGCCGGGCGCCACCGCGCAGGAAATGGAGCGCCAGGTCACCGACAAGCTGGAAGAAAAGCTCGCCGAGACCCCGTGGCTGGACCGCACGCAGAGCTATTCCAAGCCCGGCGAGGCGCAGGTCTTCGTGGTGCTGCGCGAGGACACGCCGCCGCGCGAGGTCAAGGCGATCTGGTACCAGGTGCGCAAGAAAGTCGGCGACGTCGCCGGCAGCCTGCCGGAGGGCGTCGAGGGGCCGTATTTCAACGACGAGTTCGGCGATACCTACATCGCCATGTACGCCTTCCATGCCGAAGGATTCAGCTACGCCGAGCTGAAGGACTACGTCGACCGTGCGCGCCGCGCGATGCTCGGCGTCGCCGGGGTGGAGAAAGTGGACCTGCTGGGCGACCAGGAGCCGAGGATCTACGTCGAGTTTTCCTATCGCAAGCTCGCCGGACTGGGCATCACGTTGCCGCAGGTCGCCCAGGCCCTGCAGGGCCAGAACGCGATCGCGCCGGCCGGGCGCCTCGACACCGGCCAGCAGTCGATCTACCTGCGGGTGGCGGGCGACTACAGCTCCCTGGAGCAGATCGCCGACACCCGCTTCCGCGTCGGCGACCGCAGCCTGCGGCTGGGCGATTTCGCCCGCGTCTACCGCGGCTACGAGGACCCGCCGACGGTGAAAATCCGCCATCGCGGCAAGGAAGCGGTCGTGCTGGGCGTGGTGATGCAGCAGGACGCCGACGTGCTGGAGGTCGGGCGGCGGCTGCAGCGGGCGCTGGCGCAGATGCAGGCCACGTTTCCGGTGGGCATCGAGGTGGCGCAGGTCACCGACCAGCCGAAGGTGGTGCAGGTGGCGGTCGGCGAGTTCCTGCGCTCGCTCGGCGAGGCGGTGGTGATCGTGCTGGTGGTGAGCTTCTTCAGCCTGGGGCTGCGCACCGGCATGGTGGTGGCGCTGACCATCCCGCTGGTGCTCGGCGCCACGTTCGTCGCCATGCAGTACGCCGGCATCGAGCTGCAGAAGATCTCGCTGGGCGCGCTGGTGCTGGCGCTGGGCCTGCTGGTGGACGACGCCATGATCTCGGTGGAGATGATGGCGCGCAAGCTGGAAGAAGGCTTCGACAAGCTGCGCGCGGCCTCGTTCGCCTACACCTCCACCGCCTTCCCCATGCTCACCGGCACCCTGGTCACCGCCGCCGGCTTCCTGCCGGTGGGCCTGGCGCGCTCCTCCGCCGGCGAATACACCTTCTCGATCTTCGCGGTGGTCGGCATCGCCCTGCTGATCTCCTGGCTGGCCTCGGTGTACTTCACGCCCTACATCGGCTACCGGCTGCTGCGCGCGCACGCCGGCGAGGCGCACGCGCTGCTGTTCGACACGCCGTTCTACCGGCGCCTGCGCGCGGCGATCCACTGGTGCGTGGCGCACCGCTGGAGCGTCATCGCGGCTACCCTGGCCGCGTTTGCCCTGGCGCTGTTCAGCTTCCGCTTCATCCCGCAGCAGTTCTTCCCGGACTCCACGCGCCTGGAGCTGATCGCCGACCTGTGGCTGCCCGAGGGCTCCAGCTACCAGGCCACCGAGGACGTGGCGCGGCGGCTGGAAGCGAAGCTGGCGCAGGACCCCGACGTCGCCGACTACGTCGCCTACGTCGGCGCCGGCAGCCCGCGCTTCTACCTGCCGCTGGACCAGCAGCTGCGCAACGTCAACCTGGCCGAGTTCATGGTCGTCAGCCGCGACACCGCGGCGCGCGAGCGCCTGCGCGCACGGCTGCGCCGCTGGCTGGCCGAGGACTTTCCGGAAGTGCGCGGCAAGGTGGACCGGCTGCCCAACGGCCCGCCGGTGGGCTGGCCGGTGCAGTTCCGCGTGAGCGGGCCGGATGCCGCCACCGTGCGCGCGCTGGCCGCGCAGGTCGAGCAGCTCACGCGCGCCAGCCCCTACACGCGCAACGTGCACGACAACTGGCACGAGCGGATCCTGACCGTGCACGACGACATCGACCAGGACAAGCTGCGCCTGCTGGGCATCACCAGCGAGCAGGTGCGCAGCGCGGCGCAGACCATCCTGTCGGGCACCCGGATCGGCACTTACCGCGAAAACAACCGCAACATCGCCGTGGTGGCGCGCCAGCCGCCGGAGGAACGCTCGCAACTCGGCGGCCTGCGCGACGCCTACATGCCGACCGCCGGCGGCCGCTCGGTGCCGTTCTCGCAGTTCGGCGTCGCCCGGCCGGTGTTCGAGGACGGCGTGATCTGGCGGCGCAACCGCTGGCCGGCGATCACCGTGGAAGCCGAGGCGGTCGACGGCATGCAGGCGCCCGACGTGACCCACTTGGTGGACCGCGCGCTGGAACCGCTGCGCGGGCGCCTGCCGCCCGGCTACAGCATCGAGATCGCCGGCGCGCTGGAACAGAACCGGATCGCCAACGATTCGATCAACCGGCAGATGCCGACGATGGCCGTGGCGATCCTGCTGCTGCTGATGATCCAGCTGCAGCATTTCGGCCGCACGATGCTGGTGCTGCTGACCGCACCGCTGGGCATCATCGGCGCGGCGCTGGCGCTGCTGGCCACGCAGGCGCCGTTCGGCTTCGTCTCGCTGCTGGGCGTCATCGCGCTGTCCGGCATGGTGATGCGCAACTCGGTGATCCTGGTGGACCAGATCCGGCAGGACACCGCGGCCGGCCGCGACCCCTGGAGCGCGATCGTCGAGTCGGCGGTGCGCCGCTTCCGCCCGATCTGCCTCACCGCGGCGGCGGCGGTGCTGGCGATGATCCCGCTGTCGCGCAGCGTGTTCTTCGGGCCGATGGCGATCGCCCTGATGGGCGGCCTGATCGGGGCGACCGTGCTGACCCTGACGTTCCTGCCAGCCCTCTACGCCGCCTGGTTCGGCGTGCGCCGCCCAGCCGCCTGAGCGGGCTGCCCGCCTGCCACGGCAGGCAGGATGACTTGGGTCAATGACCGCGCGGCTCCGGCCCGGGGACACTAGCGCGGAATCGAACGGTCATACCCGACGTAAAACCCGCTCAGCGGCGCACGCCGAGGCACCGCACCAGGAGAAAAGCATCATGAAGACAGGCGACTGCTGCAACCGCGTGGTGCTGGTCACCAAAGCCGACACCGGCATCCGCGAAACTGCCGAGCTGCTGCGCAAGAGCCACTGCGGCAGCGTCGTGGTGGTACGCGACGACGGCACCGGCGCGCATCCCGTCGGCATCATCACCGATCGCGACCTGGTCGTCGAGGTGCTGGCCTGCGGCATCGCCCCCGAGCAGGTCAGCGCCGGCGATGTCATGTCCGGCGACCTGGTCCTGGTCGGCGAAGACGAGGAAGTGGTCGAAGCCGCCGCCAGGATGCGCAAGGCCGGCGTGCGGCGGGCACCGGTGGTCGACGGTCAGGGGCGCCTGGTCGGCATCGTCACGCTCGACGACCTGCTGGATTTCACCGCCAAGCTGCTTGGCGTGATGGCGAGCATGGTGCGCCGCGAGATCGCCACGGAAGCCGCGCACCGGACTTAAGAGGCGGCCACCCGGCCCCCCAGCCGGCCTCAGCGCTGCAGGCGCAGCGCCGCCTCGGCCAGCATGGCCATGCCCAGCAGCCCGGGGAATGGATGCGTCACGATGAAAACCGGGACCTGCGCCAGCCACTGCGCGAACGGCTGGTGGTCCTCGAATGCCGCGCGGAACGCCGCGCGGTCGAAATTCGGCCCCCAGCCGGGCACGATGCCGCCGGCGATGTAGACGCCGCCGGCCGCCCCCAGGGTGAGCGCAAGGCTGCCGCAGAAATGGCCGAGCCAGCGCGTGAACAGGCGCACCGCATGCCGTGCCTCCAGGTCGCCGTCCCAGGCGGCCTGCGCGATCTGCGCCGCCTGCCGCGGCGATCCCGGCACGCGCAGCCGGTACAGCCGCTCCAGCCCGGGCCCGGACAACACGGTCTCGGCCGATACGCGCCCCTGCTGCGCAAACAGTGCGGCCCAGGCCTGCCCTTCGTCGGCGTCGGCCGGGGCGAGGCTGGCGTGGCCACCCTCCCCCGGCAGCACCTCGGCACGCGCCGGGCCGGCGACGCTGGCCACGCCCAGGCCGGTGCCGGCGCCCACCACCAGGCACGGCGCGCCGGCTTGCGGCGCTCCGCCGCCGCAGCAACTCAGGTCGCCGGCGCCGAGGCCGCGCAGTCCGTGCGCCACCGCGGCGAAGTCGTTGGCGACGATCGCCGGGCCGCCGCCGATCGCCGACGCAAGCCGCGCCGGGTCGACCACGCAGTCGGTGTTGGTCAGGTGGATCGCGCCGTCCTGCCGCAGGGGGCCGGCGGCGCACAGGCCCGCCGCCGCCACCGCCGGGCCGCCCGCCTGCGCCAGGTACGCGGCGACCAGCGCACCGATGTCGGCCGGCGTCGGCTTGACCCGGGCTTGCAGGAATTCCCAGCCCTGGCCGTTGCGCCGGGCCAGCGCCAGGCGCGTATTGGTGCCGCCGACGTCGCCTACTAGGATCATGCCTGCCTGTGTGTTCGCCGCGCCGGATGCCTGCCGCCCATGTTGCCGCAAAAGGCCGGCCGCCGCAGTGGGCACCGCGGCAGTGTTGGCACGCGCTTGGCTTGCGCAATCACGGAAATGCAACACTACAAGAACAACACGCGCTCCAAACGGAAGTCGTGCGAACGCCGGGGGCCGGACGCAGCGCGGCCACGGGCGCCGGAAAATTCCTTCGAATCGCGCCATGCGGCGGGTTACAGTATCCACGCGGACCGGAACCACGCAGAGAGGTCATGCAAAACCTAGAACCAGAACGCCGGGTCAGCCGGCTCACGCGCCAGACCCTCGCCATCGTGCTCGCCGGCGGGCGCGGCACCCGGCTGGGGCCGCTCACCGACTGGCGCGCCAAGCCGGCGGTGCCGTTCGGCGGCAAGTTCCGCATCATCGACTTCACCCTGTCCAACTGCATCAATTCCGGCGTGCGCCGCGTGGCGGTGGCCACGCAGTACAAGTCCCACTCGCTGATCCGCCACATCCAGATGGGCTGGGGCTTCCTGCGCGGCGAGTTCAACGAATTCGTGGAGCTGCTGCCGGCGCAGCAGCGCATCAACGAATTCGCCTGGTACGCGGGCACCGCCGACGCCATCTACCAGAACATCGACATCATCCGCCACCACGCGCCGAACTACGTGCTGATCCTGGCCGGCGACCACATCTACAAGATGGACTACGGCCCCATGCTGGCCGCGCACGACCAGCGCGGCGCCGAGGTCACGGTCGGCTGCATCGAGGTGCCGATCGAGCGCGGCCGCAGCTTCGGCATCATGCAGGTCGACGAGCAGGAGCGCATCGTCAAGTTCGCCGAAAAGCCCTTGCAGCCGGAGCCCATTCCGGGCCGGCCCGGCCTGGCGCTGGCGTCGATGGGCATCTACGTGTTTTCGACCGAGTACCTGCTGGAGGAGCTCAAGCGCGACGCCGCGCGCACCGACTCTTCGCACGACTTCGGCAAGGACATCATTCCCGGCTCGCTGGGCAAGGTGCCGGTGTTCGCCTACCCGTTCCGCGACGCGCAGAAAAATCAGCTCGGCTACTGGCGCGACGTCGGCACCGTCGACGCCTTCTGGGAAGCGAACATGGAGCTGCTGGCGATCACGCCCGAGCTGAACCTGTACGACCGCGACTGGCCGATCTGGACCTACCAGGAACAGGTGCCCGCGGCCAAATTCGTGTTCGACGAACCGGACTGCCGCGGCGCGGCGATCAGCTCGCTGGTCTCAGGCGGCTGCATCGTGTCGGGCGCCCGGGTGTGGCGCAGCCTGCTGTTCACCAACGTGCACGTGGAGCGGCACGCGATGGTGGAGGAATCGGTGGTGCTGCCCGACGCGCGCATCGCCTCGGGCTGCCGCATCCGCCGCGCGGTGATCGACAAGGGCTGCGAACTGCCGCCGGACACCACGGTGGGCTTCGATCGCGAACAGGACGCCAAGCGGTTCCACGTGACGGACGGCGGGGTGACGCTGGTGACGCCGGAGATGCTGGGACAGTCGCTGCATTCCGCGGTTTAGCGGGCTCCGCCGCCGCCCGCGTCGCGGGCGGCGGCGTGCCCGATCAGGCGGCGCGACGCCAGTCGGCAACGCCGGCGTCGGAGCTTGCAGCGGCCGGCTGCGGCAGGGTTCCGGGGATGTAGGCGCGATCCACCGGTGCCTGCCCGCACAGCAGCCGCATGGTGCTGAACTGCGTCTGCGCCAGCACCTGCAGGACATCGTCGATGGTCAGCACGCCCTGCAGCGCGCCGACGCTGTCGACGACCGGCAGGCGGCGCAGGCCCAGCGCCTGCATGCGCTCGAGGGTTTCCCACAAGCCGTCGTTGGCGTGCGCCGTCGTGCCGCACTCCGGCAACAGCTCGCCGACGGTGGCCTGCTCCAGCGCGGGGGCCGCCGCCATGACTTGCCGCACCAGGTCGCGCTCGGTGACCAGGCCGAGCGGGCGCCGCAGGCCCTTGACCTGCTCGACCACGGCCAGCACGCCGACATCATGCTTGCGCATCAGCCGCGCGGCATCCCGCGCGCTGGTTTCCGGAGCGCACACCACCACCATCCTGTTGCTGCACTCGCACACTCTCATGCTTGGGCGTCCTTGAAGTTTTGCAGCGGCCTCGCCGGCCGTTCGCGTAACGTTTCGCAAGAAGCTTGCCCGCAAAAACCCTGCCGGCCGCCGGAACCGGCCGAGAGCCCGGGCCATCAGCCCTGGAGCGCCTCTTCCACGGACTGCTTGAGCTCCTCGTCGAAAAACGGCTTGGCCAGCAGGGCATGCGCACCGGCCGCGCGGGCGCGCGCCGCCAGCGGCGAATCTTTCTGGCCGGTGATCACCACCACCGGGATGCGGATGCCGCGCGAAGCCAGCACCAGTTGCAGCTCGACGCCGTTCATCTCCGGCATGTTGAGGTCGAGCAGCAGGCAGTCGGGCATGCCTTGCGGCAGCGCCTCGAGGAATTCCTGCGCCGAGCCGAAGGCACGGGCATTCCAGCCGAACGAACGGGCCAGGAGCCGCGTCGCGCTGCGCACGGCTTCGTCGTCGTCGACGATGAACACCAAGGGCGGATTCTCACTCATCAAAAGCTCTGCTCCTCTGCCGCTCGTGCGGCAATGGCCTTGGCACCGCAGCTGCCGGCGATTGCCTCCAAACTCGTTCATTGTTGTCTTTTCCGGCCGATCCAGCATTGATCTGGATCATCCGCGACAAGTTTCTGTATTTTATAAAACTCTTTCGTTATCTTATGGTTACGTTTTCTTGCCAGGGACACTCCCAGGCGCTGCGGCGGCATCCGGCAGAGGCAGCCAGAAATGGAAGACGGCGCCGCCGGGCTGGCCGTTTTCGGCCCAGATGCGGCCGTCGTGCGCCTCGACGATACGCCGGCAGATCGCCAGCCCCTGGCCAAGCCCGTCCGCCTTGGTGGTGAAGAAGGGGTCGAACAGGCGCTCCGGCTTGTTCTGCCCGAATCCCGGTCCGCTGTCGTGCACGCTGACCCTGACGCCGGGCGCGTCCTGCTGGTCCGGGATCAGCTGCAGGCGCAGCTCGCGGCTTGCGGACGGCCCCGACACCATCGCTTCCACCGCGTTGCGCACCAGGTTGACCAGCACCTGTTCGATCTGCACGCGGTCGATGTGCACTTCCGGGATCGAGGGGCGCGCATCGAGGTAGACCCGCACCTGGTTGACGGTCAGCTCGTGATCCAGCAGGCCCAAAGCCTCGGACAGGCTGGCCACGAGGTCGCAGGGTTGTTTCTCGACCTCGCCCTTTTCGATGAACTTGCGCAGGCGGCGGATCACTTCGACGGCGCGCTCGCCCTGGCGCGCGATCTGCTCCATGGAGCCGTGCAGCAGCTCCTGGTCGGCGGTGCCCGCGCCGATCATGCGCAGGCAGGCGCGCGCGTAGTTGATGATGGCGGTGAGCGGCTGGTTGATTTCGTGGGCCAGGCCCGAGGCCAGCTCGCCCATCGAGTGGATGCGTGTCACGTGGGCCAGCTCGTCCATGCGGCGCCGCGCCTCGCGCTCGGCGTCCTTGCGGTCGGTGATGTCGCGGACGATGCCGGTGAACAGGCGCTGCCCGCCGCTCACCACCTCCCCCACCGCCAGGTCCAGCGGGAAGCGCGTGCCGTCCTTGCGCAGGCCCTCGACCTCGCGGCCGATGCCGATGATCTTCTTGCGCCCGGTGCGGCGGTAGTTGTCGAGGTAGCCGTCGTGGCTCTCGCGGTACGGCGCCGGCATCAGCATCGACACGTTGCGCCCGATGACCTCCGCGGCGCGGTAGCCGAAGATGCGCTCGGCGGCGCGGTTGAACGACGCCACTGCGCCGCGCTCGTTGATGGTGATGATGCCGTCCACCGCGGTGTCCAGGATGGCATGGTAGCGGCCCATCGACTCGGCCAGCTCGGCCTCGATACGCCGGGCGGCGAGCACGTCGACACCCGCCACCACCACGCCGGTGACCTTGCCGCCGGCATCGCGGATTCCGGAATAGCTCCAGCGCACGGCCAGGCGCGAGCCATCCTTGCACAGCCAGTCGCCCTCGTCGTCCTCGGCCGGCTCGCCGGCGGCGGCACGCAGGAACGCCTCGCGCATCCGCGCCGCACCCTCGGGCGCGGGCAGCACGCTCCAGATCGCGCGCTGCACGACCTGCGCAGGCGCATGGCCGGTGATCTCCTCGCAATGGTGGTTGAGGAGCTGGATCGCACCCTGCGCATCGGCGATGGCCACCATCGTTCTTCCGGGCATGGACGGTCCCTGGCAGGTGCATTTGTGTACGGCCCGCGGGCGGCCGCCTGAAGTTCGAACCAGGCGGACCCCGCGCCATCCATTATTGGCGCTTCACCGAAGGGCGTCCAGAGACGGCCCGCTAGCCGGTACGCCGGGCAAAAAAAAGCGGGGCGGCCTGGCAGCCGTCCCGCGCAAGCGCCGCAATGGGCGCAGAGGAGATCCGGGTCGGGGAGATTCGTGTGGGGGGCTTCAGGCGGCCAGCGCCATCGACACGCCGGGTCGGCGGCAGATGCCCACCGCCTCGCCCACTTCGTACAGCTTGTGACGGGCCAGCAGGCGGATGCATTTTTCCTCGCAGCGCAGCCAGCCCTTGCGCTCGAACGTCTTCAGCGTGCGGCACACCGTCTCGGTGGCCAGGCGCAGGTAGCTGCCGATATCGCGCCGGGTCATCGGCAGGCGCAGCACGCCGCCCGTCGAGTCCATGCGCTCCTCCATGTGCAGCAGGAAGGCCGCCATGCGCTGCTCGGCGGTGAAGTCGCCAGAGATCGCCAGGGCCAGGGCCAGCTCGCGGCTGGCCGCCTCGGTCAGGTGCTGCGCCACTGCCGGATCGCGCTGCAGCAGGCCGCGGAAATCCGTCACCGCGGCGGCGCAGACCTGCGAGGGCGTCACCGCCGCGGCCGACGAGCGCGTGCGCGCCGCGCCGAGGCCGTCGAGGCCGACGACGTCGCCGGGCAGGTGGAAGCCGCGGATATGCTCGTTGCCCTGGCTGTCCACGGTGTAGGTCTTGATGCAGCCGGCGCGCACCGTGTACAGCGCGCGCAGGGCCTGGCCGGCTTCGTAAAGCGCGGCACGTCCGGGCAGCGCCGCGGTCGGCGCGCCGACGATGGCGCCGAACGTGGGGGCACTTGCCGTGCCCCGGCCCATGCAGTCCTGCACCGGGCAGAACGCGCAGTTGCTCTTGAGATGTGACTCAACGGCTTGGGGGGCTGCATCGAATGCCATGGCGCTCTCCGGTGGTGTGCGCATAGCATCCGTTGCGCGGCCGGGGCGGACAATCCGCGATTGCCGCAGGCCGCTTGCGGTTTCTACGTAGTGTCGCTGTGTACATCCGAAAATGGGGGCCGATAATGGCGGCTGACAATGGCGGCCGGTAATGGCGGCGCCATGGCGCCGGCGGCGATCGAAGGAAGGTTGACGTGTACGCACTGCAAAGCCCAACGCTGCCGCTGCCCGCGGTGCCCGCCGAGGCGGACGCCGCCGCGCCGGCCGGCCGGCGCGACTACCTGTTCCTGCAAGGTCCGATCGGGCCGTTCTTCGGCCTGCTGGGCCGCCGCCTGCGGCGGGCCGGCCAGGGCGTGCACCGGATCAACTTCAACGGCGGCGACCGCCTGTTCTGGCGCCTGCCGGGCGCGGTGGACTTTCGCGCCGGCGCCGCGCAGTGGCCCGGCTTTATCGCCGCACGGCTCGACGCCTGGCGCATCACCGACCTGGTGCTGTTCGGCGACTGCCGCCCGCTGCACCGCCAGGCGGCCGCGCTGGCGCGCCAGCGCGGCATCGCCGTGCACGTGTTCGAGGAAGGCTACCTGCGGCCCAACTGGGTGACCCTGGAGAGCGGCGGCGTCAACGGCCACTCCGCGCTGCCGCGCGACCCCGGCTGGTTCCTCGCCGCGGCGGCAGCGGCGCCGCCCTGGGACGAGGGCGCGCCGGTGGGCGGCAGCTTCCTGCGGCGGGCGGCGGCCGACGTGCTCTACAACCTCGCCACCGTGCTGGCCACGCCGGCCTACCCTGCCTACCGCACGCACAAGCCCTGGCATCCGCTGGCCGAGTACGCCGCCGGCGCCCGGCGCTTTCCCATCCGTCCCTGGGTGCGGCGGCGGGTGCGCGGCGCCGTGCGGCAGATCCTCGCGCAGGAGCGGCCGCGCTACCTGTTCCCGCTGCAGCTCGACGCCGACGCGCAGATCCGCCACCACTCGCCGTTCGGCCGCATGGCGCCGGCGATCGAGGCGGTGATCACTTCGTTCGCGCGCCGCGCGCCGGCCGATGCGCTGCTGATCGTCACCGAGCACCCTCTGGACGCCGGCGTGGTGGATCTGCTGCGCATCGCGCGCGAACGCGCCGCCGCCGCCGGCGTGGCGCAGCGCGTGATCTGCCTGCCGGCGGGCAGCCCGATGGAACTGCTGCCCGGCAGCCGCGGCATGGTCACGGTCAACAGCACCATGGGCATCGTTGCGCTGCAGCTGGGCCTGCCGGTGACCGTGCTGGGCCGGGCGGTTTACGACCTGCGCGGCCTGACCTTCCAGGGCGGGCTGGACGACTTCTGGACCCAGGCCGGGCCGCCGCAGCGGGCGCTGTTCGACGCCTTCCGCCGCGTGGTGGCGCAGCGCACGCAGATCAACGGCGGCTTCCACAGCGCCGCCGGCCTCGCCCTGGCGGTGCACGGCGCCGCCGCGCGGCTGGCGCCGTCGGCTGCCGCCGCCGGCCGCGCGGCGGCGCGCACCTGAGGCGCCGGCGCACGCGGTGGGCCTCGTCGCGCAAGGCGGCATCGACCTGTTCGCCGTCGGCGGCGGCGCGCTGCTGGCGGCCTGCGGCTGGCTGTGGCTGCGCCACGCCGGCAGCACGCGCCTGCGGCCGTGCTGGGCGCTGCTGCTGGACCTGTTCCTGCCCGCCGGCGGCTTCGCGCTGCTGGCCGCCGCCACCGCGCGGCCGCTGTTCGCCGGCGCCGCCACTGCGGCCCTGGCCGCTGGCCTGGCCTACGCGGACCGCGCCAAGCTGAAAGTCCTGGCCGAGCCGGTGGTGTTCACCGACGTGTTTCAGGCATTCGACATCTTGCGCCATCCGCGCCTGGCCCTGCCGTTCCCGCGCCAGGGCCGCCTGCTCTGCGCCGTGGCCGCCGCGCTCGGTGCCTTCGCCGTGCTGTTCGCCGCCGAGCCGCCGGCATGGCGCTGGAACCCGTGGCCGCCGCTGGCCGCCGCGGCACTGGACGGCGCAGTGATCCTGGCCCTGGGCGGCGGACTGCGCAGCCGCATCGCGCGCCATCTCCTGCGCGGCGGGCTGCGCGGCGATCCGGCCACGGACGTGCCGCGCTTCGGCCCGCTGGCGGTGCTGCTGGGCTACGGCATCGTCGCCGGACACCAGCGGGCCGGCCGCCAGTCGGCCGCGCCGCCGCCGGCGCCCGCGGTGCCGCTCAGGCGCCCCGCCCCGGCGCCGCTGGTGCTGGTGCAATGCGAATCGTTCTTCGACGCGCGGCGCCTGCATCCGGCCATCGCGCCCGGCCTGCTGCCGGCGTACGACCGCTGCCGCGGCGGCAGCGTGCAATGGGGCCGGCTCGAAGTGCCGAGCTGGGGGGCGAACACGGTGCGCACCGAGTTCGCCGTGCTCTCCGGCCTCGCCGGCGAGCGCCTCGGCTTCGACCGCTTCAACCCCTACCACCGCTTCGCCGGCGTGCCGGTCGCCACCCTGGCCTGGCAACTGCGCGCGGAGGGCTACCGCACGATCTGCCTGCATCCCTTCGACCGCCGCTTCTACGGGCGCGACCGCGTGATGCCCAAGCTCGGTTTCGACCGCTTCATCGGCCTCGAGGGGTTCGCCGGCGCGCAACGGGTCAACGGCTATGTCGCCGATGTCGAAGTGGCGCGCAAGGCCGCCCAAATCGTCGCCGCCGAAGGACCGGCGGTGTTCGTCTTCGCCATCACCATGGAAAACCACGGACCGTGGCACGCCGCGGAACAAACGCCGCAGGCCGGCCCGCCCCGGGGGCTGACGCTGCCGCCAGGCCAGGCGCGGCTGCTGCAGCCTTACCTGCGCAGCCTGCGCAACGCCGACGCGATGCTGCAAATCCTGGCCGAGGCGCTCGCCGGCGGCGGCAGGCCCGGCATGCTGGCCTTCTACGGCGATCATCTGCCCGCCTTCGGCGCCGCGTTCGCCGAACTTGGCCTGCGCGACCTGCGCACCGACTACTTCATCTGGAGCGCCGCGCGCGGCGGCGCCCGCCGCCGCGACCTTGCCGCGCACGAGCTGCGCGGCGCCATCCTGGAAGCGCGTGCGCAACTGGCGCTGCGGGCGTCGCCGGCGGGCTGGGAGAAGGTCCTGCAGGCGGGCTAGTGCCGGCCGCCAGGCCCGGCGCCGCCGTTCACTCCAGCGCCAGGCGGCCGCCGTCGCGCAGGAGCTGCTCGAAGTCGCCCGGCGGCAGCGGCTTGGCGAACAGGTAGCCCTGGATCTGGTCGCATTGCAGCAGCTTGAGGAAGCGCAGCTGCTCCTGCGACTCCACGCCCTCGGCGATGACCTTCAGGTTCATCGAGTGGGCCAGCGAGATGATGGTGGAGACGATGTTCATCGTGTCCGTGCTCTCGGTCATGCCGACGATGAACGAGCGGTCGATCTTGACCGCGTTGATCGGCAGCTTGGCGAGGTAGGCCAGGGAGGAGTAGCCGGTGCCGAAGTCGTCGATCGAGATCGACAGGCCCATGTCGCGCACGATCTTGAGCTTGTGGATGTGCTGCTCCACGTCGGTCATCAGGATGGTTTCGGTGATCTCCAGGTCCAGGCCGCCGCCGCTCTCCTCGATGCCGTCGATGACCAGGCGCACCACTTCGACGATGTCCGGGCTGCGCAGCTGCACGGAAGACAGGTTCACCGCCACCCTGGGGGTGGCCAGGCCCATCTCGATCCAGCGCTTGCGGTCGCTGGCGGCCTGGATCAGCGCCCAGCGGCCCACTTCCAGCACCAGGCCGGTTTCCTCCAGCAGCGGCACGAAGCGGCCCGGCGGCACCTGGCCCAGCTCCGGGCTGTTCCAGCGGATCAGCGCCTCGGCGCCGGAGATGAGGCCGTCGGCGGCGTGCACCTTCGGCTGGTAGTACAGCACGAACTCCTTGCGCTCCAGCGCGCCGCGCAGCTGGCTGGCCAGGTTCAGCCGCTCGTTGAGCGCCTTGCTGATCTCCTGGCTGTAGAACAGCAGGCGCTCGCCCGAATGCTTGGCCTGCTTGAGCGCCGCCTCGGCGTTGCGCACCAGGCTGTCGGCGTCGTCGCCGTCGTCGGGAAACAGCGCCACGCCGAACTTCGCCGAGACCCGCAGCTCCTGCTCGTGCAGCTTGAACGAGCGGCTCATGCTGTTGGCGATCTGCGCCTGCCAGTGGGCCTGGAAGTCGGATGCCTGCTTGAGCTGCGGCAGCACCAGGCCGAACACGTCGGCACCCAGCCGCGCCACCGACTGCGCGTTGCCGCCGATGCGCACCAGCCGCGTGGCCACCGCGCGCAGCAGGCTGTCGCCGGCGCCGCTGCCGAGGGTGTCGTTGACCGACTTGAAGTCCTCCAGATCCACCAGCACCACCGCCATGCACTGGCCGGCCAGCCGTGCGGCCTGCGAGAACTCGTTGAGGCGGTCGCCGAACAGGCGGCGGTTGGCCAGGCCGGTCAGGGGGTCGTAAAACGCCAGGTAATCGAGTTTTTCGTCGCGTGCAACGAATTCCATGGCATAGGACACGTTGCGCGCCAGTTCGTTGAGCAGGCGCACGTCGTCGTCGCCGAAGAAAAAAGGCTCCGAGGCGTACAGGCTCAGGCAACCGGCCAGCTGGCCGCCCACGATCAGCGGGAACAGGGCGACCGAACGGTGCCCGCGCCGCGTCGCCGCCACCCGCCACGCCACCGGCTCGATGTCGGCGGCGCTGTCGTTGCAGACCCGCACGGTCTGCGCGCGCAGGGCCGCCGCGGTGGGGCCGTCGCCGCCCAGCCCATCCGGGTCGAGGCTGATCACCACGTTGCGCTCGATGCTGAAGTCGTCGACGCCGTGCAGCGCCACCGGCTTGATCTCCTGGCCGTCGCGCAGGCCGACGATGGCCAGCCGGAACTGCCCCTGCTCGATGGCGATCCGGCACACGCGGTCCAGCAACTCGTGGCGGCTGCGGGTGTGCAGCATCTCGCCGTTGATGCGCGACAGCAGCGCGTGGATGCGGCCCTGGCGCAGGATCTTGGACTCGCGCTCGCGCCGCGCCGAGGTGTCGCGGATGAAGCCGGCGAAAACGCGCCGGCCGTTGAAGTTCGACTCCACGAACGACAGCTCGATCGGGAACTCGCGGCCGTCGCCGCGCAGGCCCATGGTTTCGATCGCGCTGTGCTCCGAACGCCTGGCGTCGTCCTCCAGGTAGCGCTGGAAGGCTTGCCGGTGCGCCATCCGCAGCCGCTCAGGCTGCAGCATGCTGATCTTGTTGCCGACGATCTCCTCGGGGCGGTAGCCGAACATCCGCCATACCGACTGGTTGGCGTAGCGGACGACGTTGTCCGTGTCGATCAGGACGATGGTGTCGGGCACCGTCTCCAGCAGCACGCGATGGCGCGCTTCGGCATCGCGCAAGGAATCCTGCGCCCGCTCCTTGGCCGCCGCCTCCCGCCGCACGTCGGCGATCGCCGCGTCGGCCAGGCTGAGCATCTGGGCCGTCAGCGTGCCGCGTTCCGCGTCCAGCCGCGCGGCCACCGCCGCCAGCGCCAGCACCATCGAGGCGCCGCCGGCGATCGCCAGGCCCAGGGCCAAGGGGTCCGGCGGCAGGCACACGGCGACCGCGCAGGCGCTCACGGGCTCGATCCGCGCCGCGCTGGCGCCGAGCAGCAGCGCGCCGCCCTGCAGCAGCCCGGCCACCAATGGCGCGACGACCGGCACCGGGGCCGGCAGCCTGGATTCGGCCGGGCGCAGCCGGAATACCAGGACGAGCTGCAGCAGGCAGCTCAAGACCGTGAGGCCCGCTGCCGCCAGCACCGACACGGTATCGAACTGGGCAGGCGGATCCAGGCCGGCGGCGGGCGAATCCAGCAGGCTCACGCCGCATAGCGCCGCGGCTGCGGCAAAGCCGATCCCCAGCAGTTGCAGCAGCGGCGGCTGCGGCCCGCTGCTGACGCTCAACAGCAGCGCTCCGCCGAGCACCCCGGAGAACAGCGCGCATACCGACAGCAGCGGGTCGATGCCCTGCCCTGCGGGCAGCCTGAGGGCCAGCAGGGCGATGAGCTGTGCGGCCCAGAATCCGGTTCCCACGACCACGGCGCCGCCGGCCAGCCACAGGCGCCCGGCGCGTGCCTTGCTCGCGCCGATGCGCGAGGCCACCTGGAAAAAGGTATACGCGGTCGCAGCCGCGACCGCGGCTGCGGCAACAGACAAACCTGGGTCGATCGGTGGACGCATTGCCGCTGGTGATTCCCCCCGTGCGGAAGTCTACGTCAAACGCGGCACCATCCATACGGCCCCGAATAAATTTTGCCGCACTCCGCGGCAAGACGGCACCTGCCCTGCCCTTGCTTCGATGCCGCTCCGCCGCAGTCCTGCAAATTGCGCGCCGGCCGGAATACGAAAAGTCCGTCGGCAAACCTATCCGCCGCTACCGGCGGGCTGGCCATCGCATACGAACGCCACGGGAAATTCTGCGGCAACGGAACTACGACGATATGACGCACCAGGAAGGATTTCGACAAATTCGCCTGGAGCGAATTTGCGCCGCCGCAGGCGAGCCCAGGGCCTGGCCCAGGGAGGGGCCTGGCAACCTCCGACGCAGTCGGAGGTGAGAATCCCCTCTCCTGCGGCGTGCAGACCGCAGAGCACTTTCTTCAGAGAGAGGGATCTTGATATGGCGCGCCCGGAAGGATTCGAACCTCCGACCCCCTGGTT
>JADHNH010000163.1 GCA_016779605.1 Nevskia sp.
GGCCGGGCGAAACTTGAATCCGTGGCGGCAGTCCACATCTAGGTAGGATCGATTTCCCCCTCCCGGAGAACCCCTTTGCAACAATTCGAAGGCACCACCATCCTGAGCGTGCGGCGCGGCGGCCAGGTCTGCGTCGGCGGCGACGGCCAGGTGTCGATGAACAACACGCGCGTCAAGGGCAACGCCCGCAAGGTGCGGCGCCTGTTCAACAACAGCGTGATCGCCGGGTTCGCCGGCGGCACCGCCGACGCCTTCACCCTGTTCGAGCGCTTCGAGGGCAAGCTGGAGAAGCACTCCGGCAACCTGGTACGCGCGGCGGTGGAAATGGCCAAGGACTGGCGCACCGACCGCTACCTGCGGCGGCTGGAGGCGCTGATGCTGGTGGCCGACAAGCAGGCCTCGCTGATGATCACCGGCACCGGCGACGTGATGGAGCCGGAGCCGCACGGCGTGATGGCGATCGGTTCCGGCGGCTCCTACGCCCACGCGGCGGCGCGCGCGCTGGTGGAGAATACCGAGCTGCCGGCGCAGCAGATCGTGGAGAAGGCGCTGCACATCGCCGCCGACATCTGCATCTACACCAACCACAACCTGACCATCGAGACCATCGACTTCTGATCGCGGCGCAGGCAGCCCCACGGCGGGCCCGGCCCGCCCTACGCCCGCCGGCGAACGGCAGCGGCGCCACCCGAACAGCTAAAGACCCATCATGAACGATACCTCCCCCGTTGCACCGCCCACCCCGCCCACCCCGCCGCCGGCCACGCAGGGCGTCGCCGCCATGACGCCGCGCGAGATCGTGCAGGAGCTGGACCGCCACATCGTCGGCCAGGCCGCCGCCAAGCGCGCGGTGGCCATCGCCCTGCGCAACCGCTGGCGCCGGCAGCAGACACCAGAATCGATCCGCGCGGAGATCACGCCCAAGAACATCCTCATGATCGGCCCGACCGGCGTGGGCAAGACCGAGATCGCGCGGCGCGTGGCCAGGCTCGCCAACGCGCCGTTCGTGAAGGTCGAGGCGACCAAGTTCACCGAGGTGGGCTATGTCGGCCGCGACGTCGACTCCATCGTCCGCGAGCTGGCCGACGTCGCCGTCAAGCAGACCCGCGAGCTGGCCGTGGCGCGGGTGCGCCCGAAGGCCGAGACCGCCGCCGAGGAGCGCGTGCTGGACGCGCTGCTGCCGCGGCCGACCGACTTCGGCGAGGGCGCGGGCCAGCGCGAGTCGGAGAACAGCGCCGCGCGCCAGGTGTTCCGCAAGCGCCTGCGCGAGAACAAGCTGGATGACACCGAGATCGAGCTGCGCCTGCAGTCGGCCTCGCCGCAGATGCAGATCGTCGGCCCGCCCGGCATGGAGGAAATGACCAGCCAGCTGCAGAGCATGTTCAAGAGCCTGGGCGGCGGCCAGCCGAAGACGCGCAAGCTCAAGATCAGGGAAGCGATGAAGCTGCTGCTCGACGAAGAAGCCGCCAAGCTGGTGGACGAGGAGGCGATCCGCGTGGAGGCGCTGAAGAGCGCCGAGGACAACGGCATCGTCTTCATCGACGAGCTGGACAAGGTGTGCAAGCGCGCCGAGTACGTCGGCGCCGACGTCTCGCGCGAAGGCGTGCAGCGCGACCTGCTGCCGCTGGTGGAAGGCTGCACCATCTCCACCAAGTACGGCTCGATCAAGACTGACCACATCCTGTTCATCGCCAGCGGCGCCTTCCACATGGCCAAGCCCAGCGACCTGATCCCGGAGCTGCAGGGCCGCCTGCCGATCCGCGTGGAGCTGGACGCGCTCAAGGCCGAGGACTTCGTGCGCATCCTCAACGAGCCCGAGCACTCGCTCACCGAGCAGTACCGCGCCCTGCTGGCCACCGAGGGCGTGGCGGTGGAGTTCACCGCCGACGGCTTGGCGCGCATCGCCGAGATCGCCTGGCAGGTCAACGAGCGCACCGAGAACATCGGCGCGCGCCGCCTGCACACGGTGCTGGAGCGGCTGATGGAGGACGCCGCCTACGACGCGCCGGACAAGGCCGGTACCACGCTCAGCATCGGCGCGTCGTACGTCGACGACAAGCTGAAGAAGCTGGCCGGCGACGAGGACCTGAGCCGGTACATCTTGTGAGGCCGGCGGCTGCGCCGCCGACCCCGCGGCGAGCGCAGCCAGCGACCTCAGCCGGGGCACCGCGGGCGGGCCTGACGATTTACCGCGGGCAGCGTCTTGCCTAAACTGCGCCTACCATGAGCACCCCGGTCCCCACCCGCCTGGTCCTGCACCGCGCTTCGCGCGAGCTGGAGGTCGGCTACGCCGACGGCAGCAGCCACCGCCTGCCCTGCGAATATCTGCGCGTCTACTCGCCCTCGGCGGAGGTGCGCGGCCACGGCGCCGGCGAGCCGATGCTGGTCGGCGGCAAGCGCAACGTGAACATCGCCGCCGTCGAGCCGGTCGGCCGCTACGCGGTGCGGCTGCGCTTCGATGACGGCCACGACACCGGCCTGTATTCCTGGGACGTGCTGCAGGAGCTGGCCGAGCAGCGCCAGGCGCTGTGGGGGCGCTACCTGCAGCGCCTGGCCCAGCACGGCATGTCGCGCGATTCCGACGTCACCAAGCTGTCCGCGCTGCCGAAAAAATACAGCCCCAAGGCGGCGCCGTGATCCGCGAAGTCCTGCGCATGGGCGACCCGCGCCTGCTGCAGCAGTCCATCCCGCTGGAGCGCTTCGGCACGCCGCAGCTCGCCGAGCTGCTGGCGGACATGCGCGACACCATGGCGGCGCTCAACGGCGCTGGCCTCGCCGCGCCGCAGATCGGCGTGCCGCTGCGGGTGGTGATTTTCGGTTTCGAGCACAACGAGCGCTACCCGGACGCCGAGTCGGTGCCGTTCACGATCCTGTGCAACCCGGTGCTGACGCCGCTCGGCGAGGCGATGGAGGACGGCTGGGAAGGCTGCCTCAGCGTGCCCGGCATGCGCGGCCTGGTGCCGCGCCACGCGCGGCTGCGCTACCGCGGCCTGGACCAGGACGGCCGTCCGCTCGAGCGCGAGGTGTCGGGCTTCCATGCCCGCGTGGTGCAGCACGAGTGCGACCACCTCGACGGCATCCTCTACCCGATGCGCATCCGCGACCTGCGGCAGTTCGGCTTCAGCGAAGTGCTGTTCCCCGGCGAAGACCTGGCCGACGATTGAGCCGCGCCGCCGGCAACGCCGGCGCAGCGGCGCGGTCATCTGCGCCGCCATCTGGGGGATAATGGCGCTTCCCGGCACCAGCGCAGCCTCCAATGCCCAAAGACCCAAGCGATTCCCAAGCCCTGCCCGGCGCCGGGCAGGACCAGGCCGCGGGCGCGCGCCGCGGCGGCCGCAAGGACGGCTTCACCCATTTCGGCTACGAAGAGGTGCCGGTGGGCGAAAAGCACAAGCGCGTCGGCGCGGTGTTCTCCTCGGTGGCGCGGCGCTACGACCTGATGAACGACCTGATGTCGCTGGGCGTGCACCGCCTGTGGAAGCGCTTCGCGGTGGACCTGGCGGGCGTGCGCGCGGGCGAGCGCGTGCTGGACCTGGCCGGCGGCACCGGCGACCTGGCGCGCGAATTCAGCCGCCAGGCCGGCGCGCAGGGCCTGGTGGTGCTGGCCGACATCAACGCCGACATGCTGGCGCAGGGCCGCGAGCGGCTGGCGGACCGCGGCGTGGTGGGCCTGCCGCTGGTGCAGGCCAACGCCGAAAAGCTGCCGTTCGCCGAAGGCAGCTTCGACTGCATCAGCATCGCCTTCGGCCTGCGCAACGTCACCGACAAGGCGGCGGCGCTGGCCTCGATGCGCCGCTGCCTGAAGCCCGGCGGACGCCTGCTGGTGCTGGAATTCTCCAAGCCGCTCAACGCCGGCCTGGCCAAGGTGTACGACGAGTATTCGTTCCGCCTGCTGCCGCTGATGGGGCGCCTGGTCGCGCGCGACGCCGACAGCTACCGCTACCTGGCCGAATCGATCCGCATGCACCCCGACCAGGCCGCGCTCAAGGGCATGCTGGAGGACGCCGGCCTGGCCCGCGTGCAGGTCTACAACCTGACCGGCGGCATCGTCGCGGTGCACCGCGGCTACCGGCTGGAATGACGCCCGCGCTGGCCTGCGCCGCCGCCGAACTGGCGCTCAACCGCGTGCTCGGCCTGGAGCCGTCGGCGCTGGCCGAGTGTGCCGCCTTGTCGGGGCGCAGCCTGGCCCTGCACGCAGCGGACCTGGGCTGGACCTTCGTCGTCGAGCCGCATGCCGGCGGCGTGCGCGTGCTGGCGCAGCCGGAAAGCCCGCCCGACGTGCGGCTGAGCGCGCCGACGCTGCGCCTGCTGGGGCTGGCCGCGGCGGCGGCGGGCGGCTCGGCGCAGCTGCCGGCCGGGCTCGACATCCAGGGCGACACCGAGCTGCTGCGCCGCTTCAACGCCATCCTGGCGCGGGTCGGCTTCGACCCGGAAGAGCTGGTCGCGCGGCTGCTCGGCGACGGCGCGGCGCACCGCCTGGTGGGCGGCGTGCGCGGCCTGCTCGGCTGGGGGCGGCACGCCGCCGGCCGGCTGTCGCAGGACACCGCCGAGTACCTGACCGAGGAGACCGGCGACCTCGCCCGCGGCGGCGACATCGCCGACTGGATGGACCGGGTGGACGCGCTGCGCGAGGCCGCCGACCGCTTCGAGGCACGGCTAGCCCTGCTCGAGCGCCAGGCGCAGGAAACCACCGCATGAACCCGATGCGGCTGCTGCGGCTGTGGCAGATCGGCGCGATGGTGCGCAAGTACGGCCTGTCGGAGTTCGCCGGGCGCCGGCCGCGCCCGCACCGGCTGCCGCGCGGCGAGCGCCTGCGGCTGGCGCTGGAGGAGCTGGGACCGGTGTTCGTGAAGTTCGGCCAGGCGCTGTCCACGCGCCCCGACATCCTGCCGCCGGACGTGGCGGCCGAGCTGGCGCGGCTGCAGGACCAGGTGCCGCCGTTCCCGGGTGCGCAGGCGCGCGCCATCGTCGAACACAGCCTGGGCCGCCCGGTCGACGAGCTGTTCGCCGAGTTCGACGAGACGCCGATGGCCGCCGCCTCGGTGGCGCAGGTGCATGCCGCGCGGCTGAAGCCGCAGGGCGCGGGCGATCCCGGCATGGAGGTGGTGGTCAAGGTGCTGCGGCCGGGGGTGGAGCAGCTGGTCGAGCGCGACGTGGCGCTGCTGCGCGCGCTGGCCGACTTCGCCGAGCGCTGGCACCCGCAGGGCCGCCGCCTGCGGCCGCGCGCGGTGGTGGCCGAGTACGAGAAGGTCATCTTCGACGAGCTGGACCTGATGCGCGAAGGCGCCAACTGCGCGCAGCTGCGCCGCAACTGGCTGGGCTCGGAGCTGATCTACCACCCGCTGGTGTTCTGGGACTACACGCGCCCGCAGGTGCTGGTGATGGAGCGCATCCACGGCATCAGCGTGCGCGAGCTCGACGTGCTGCGCGCGCGCGGCGCCAATTTCCGCGTGCTGGCCGAGCGCGGCGTGGAGATCTTCTTCAAGCAGGTGTTCCGCGACAACTTCTTCCACGCCGACATGCACCCCGGCAACATCTTCGTGGACCTGACCGACCCCGCGCGGCCCAGCTACCTGGCGGTGGACTTCGGCATCGTCGGCACGCTCACCGCGGCCGACCAGCGCTACCTCGCCGAAAATTTCCTGGCTTTCTTCAACCGCGACTACAAACGCGTGGCCGAGCTGCACGTGGAGTCGGGCTGGATCCCCAAGGGCACCCGGGTGGAGGACTTCGAGTCGGCCATCCGCACCGTGTGCGAGCCGATCTTCGGCAAGCCGATCAAGGACATCTCCTTCGGCTTCTTCCTGGTGCGCCTGTTCCAGATCGCGCGCCGCTTCAACTACCAGGTGCAGCCGCAGCTGGTGCTGCTGCAGAAGACCCTGCTGACGGTCGAAGGCCTGGGACGGCAGCTCTACCCGGACCTGGACCTGTGGAAGACCGCCAAGCCGATCATGGAGCAGTGGATGTGGGACCGCATCGGCCCCTCCGCGCAGTTCGCGCGGCTGCGCAGCCAGGCGCCGGTGCTGGTCGAATCACTGCCGGAGCTGGCCCAGCGCGCGCTGAAAAACCTGGCGCAGGGCCCATCGGGCGGCGGCGCCGCCAGCACCGAGGCGCTGGAAGCACTGCGCGGCGACCTCCGCGACCTCGGCCGGCGCGGCCTGTTTGCCGCGGCCGGCGCCGCCGCCTGGATCTGCGCCGCGCTGCTCTACGGACTCACCGCGCATAGCCCGCCACCGCCGGGTGTGATCGCCGTGTGCACGGCGCTGGCGCTGGGCGGCGCCTGGTGCTGGCGGCGCGCGTTCCGCCGCGCCGAAACGCCCTAAGGAATCTCTGCATAAGTCCGTCCTGGACTTATGCAGACGACGGCCGTCGAAAAGTGTGATTTTCAACGGCCTTCCATTTCAATGGCTTGCGCCATTGAAAATGTTGGGCCATCCGTGGCCCAAGCGGGAAGCTCTGATAAATCAGAGCTTCCCTAACGCGGCCTGCGCCGCGCCGGACCGGGCTCAGATGCCGGCTGCGCCGGCGCTTGGCCGGCGGCGGGAACGCCGCGGCACTTGAGCGTCATGAAGAACGCCTCGGCCTGCTCGCGCGAGCCGAAGGTGTAATCGGAGCGGGCGGTCTTGACGGTGTTGCCGATGAGGATGCGCATGTCATTCCCTCCATGGAATGTCGGCCAGCGCCGGTCGATCCGGCGATGGGCCTGCCCGGCGATGGTGAACCGGGCGGCGGCGCAGTTCAACCCCAGCTGGGGCGCTTGCGCTTGTCGATGACGTCGGCGAACTCGGGCAGGAAATTGCCCACGTCGGTGGGCTGGTGCAGCTTCGGCGGGCGCTCGGAGCGCGGCAGCAGCTGCATGCGCGGCAACTCGTGGGGATCCTGAATCAGCCCGATCGGCCGGCCCAGCTCGAGGCGCACCTCGCGGACGTAGTCGGGATCCGCCAGCTCGCCGTCGAAGCCGAGCAGGGCGCCGTATTCCATGGCCTCGACCTGCTCGTAGGTCAGGCCCGCCGCGCGGTTGTACTCGTCCGGCGTCTTGCTGCCGGCGATGTAGGTGAAACCGACCTTGCCGCGCGTCAGCATCACCAGCCGGCCGGTCCGCGGCTCGCGCGAAACGCAGCGCTCCGGCAGCTTGTTCGGCACTGGCGACACTCGATTCAACATAGATCCAGGATTGCCTCGGCAACCTCCAGACTCCTTGGGATTCCGGCTTGCCCGGATACTCATGATCCAACCATGGGGACGCGGCCAAGCAACCGCAAGAACCACTCCTCATTATACGCCAAGCCCGGGGCACCGGCCGCGGCAGCGCGTAGCCAGGTTAGCGGCAGGTCGCCATGGAAATGGAGCGGGTGTAGTAAGCTCCCAGCCCTGCGGGAATGAGCCCGCCGGGCGCGCATCTGCTGCACTGCGCCAATCGACCCGCTGCGACGGAGGAACTCCAATGAACCGCAAACCCCTGGCCCTGCTGGCCGCGGCCCTGCTGGCGGCGGGTCCGGCGCTGGCCGCCCTGCACGAGGGCGACAAGGCCCCGGATTTCACCGCACCGGCGTCGATCGGCGGCAAGGTGTTCAGCTTCTCGCTGGCGCAGGCGCTGAAGAAAGGCCCGGTGGTGCTGTACTTCTACCCGGCGGCGTTCACGCCCGGCTGCACCATCGAGGCGCACGACTTCGCCGAGGCCATCGACCGGTACAGCGCGCTCGGCGCCACCGTCATCGGCGTATCGCACGACGATATCGAAAAATTGAACAAGTTCTCGGTGTCGGAATGCCGCAGCAAGTTCGCGGTGGCCGCCGACACCGACCAGCACATCATGAAGTCCTACGATGCGGTGCTGGCGATCAAACCGGAGTACGCCAACCGCACGTCCTACGTGATCGCACCGGACGGCACCGTGTTCTACGCCTACACCGACCTGAAGCCCGAC
>JADHNH010000164.1 GCA_016779605.1 Nevskia sp.
GCGGCAAAACCAAAATGTCGGCCCTGGGCGCCTTAATGCGCCGCCTCCTCCACATCGCCTTCGGCATGCTCAAGCACCAGGCCGACTTCAACCCCCAGCTCGTCACCAAAATCATTTGACCGGAGAGACGGTATCTACCTTTCCTCTCAATACGGCATCAGGTTGTTGCCGTTCACGTGCACCCGCGAGCCCACGGCCAGTCCGGTGACGCTGTTGATGGTGACGGTGCGGGTGCCGCCGGTCTCCATGTTGACGGCCACCTGGTAGACGGTGGTGGCGTTGACCTGCTTTTCCACCTCGCGGCCGGCCAGCGCGCCGCCGACCACGCCCAGCACGGTCATGGCGGTGTTGCCCTTGCCCTTGCCGAACTGGCTGCCGGCAAGGCCGCCGGCGGCGGCGCCGCCCAGCGTGCCGACCAGGCCGGCCTCGCCGGTCTGGCGCACCGGCGTGATCGAGGCCACCACGCCGCAGTCCTGGCACGGCGGCGGCGCCGCCGGCGCGGGCGGCGCGCTTTGCGCGAGCTGCGCGGCCTGGTTGCGGGCGCGGAGGTCGGCCTCTTCGCGCTTCAGGCGTGCCAGCTTGCGCTCCTGCTCGCGGATCTGCGCTTCCTTGTCGTCCGCCGGAGCGGGCGCTGGCGCGGCAGCGGGCGCTGGTGCGGCGGCGGGCGCCGCCGGTGGCGCAGCGGCGGCGGCGGCAGGCGGCGGGTTGGCGGCATTCTGGTCGGCGGGCGGCTGCGAAGGACCGCAGCCGGCGAGTGCCGCGAAGGCGGCGACGATAAGGCACTTCTTCAGCATGGCAAATCTCCCTTTGCACCAAACAGTGGCATGCAGCCTAGCACCAAAAGATGAATCGCGGCTGTATGGACGGTCACCCCGGTGGCGGCTTGGGCGCCGCGATTTTCGATCCAATTGCATACATTTTGTCATCCCGAGCGCAGCGAGGGATCTGGCCAGATTCTTCGCTGCGCGAAGTAATGACCGATCAAACATGTTCGCAGCTAAATGAAAATCGCCCTAGAAACTCTGTTCGCGGGTGTCGGCGAAGCGCACGTCCGGCGCGCGTTCCTGCGCCATCTGCAGGTTGACCGAGCTGGAAGCCAGGTAGACCAGCTGGCCGGCGTGGTCCAGCGCCAGCCGCGCATCGTTCTTGTCGCGGAATTCCTTCAGCTTCCTCGGGTCTTCGCTGCTCACCCAGCGCGCGCAGTGGATGCTGGCCGGCTCGAACGCGGCCTCCACGCCGTACTCGTCGCGCAGGCGGTACTGCACCACGTCGAACTGCAGCACGCCGACGGCGCCGAGGATGACGTCGTTGTTGATCAGCGGCCGGTAGACCTGGGTGGCACCCTCTTCGCACAGCTGGTCCAGGCCCTTGTTGAGCTGCTTGGACTTGAGCGGGTCTTTCAGGATGACGCGACGGAACAGCTCCGGGGCGAAGTTGGGGATGCCGGTGAAGCGCAGCGCCTCGCCTTCCGTGAACGAATCGCCGATGGCGATGGTGCCGTGGTTGTGCAGGCCGACGATGTCGCCGGGAAATGCCTGCTCCACCGCTTCGCGCTCGGCGGCCATGAAGGTGAGTGCGTTGGCCACCCGCACCGGCGCGCCCAGGCGCACGCTGTAAAGCTGCATGCCCTTGCGGTAGGCCCCCGAGCACACGCGCAGGAACGCCACGCGGTCGCGGTGCTTGGGGTCCATGTTCGCCTGGATCTTGAACACGAAGCCGCTGAAGGTTTCCTCCGCCGGCTCCACGCTGCGCGGCTGCGCCTGGCGCGGCTGCGGCGGCGGCGCCCATTCGACGAAGCCATTCAGCAGCTCGCGCACGCCGAAGTTGTTGATGGCGGCGCCGAAGAACACCGGCGTGAGCCGCGCCGCGCGATATTCGTCCATGTCGAAGCCGGTGCCGGCGGCCTGCAGCAGGTCGATCTCGTCGAGCAACGTCAGGTAGGGCTGGCCGAAACGCTCGGCCAGGCCCGGCGCGCGCAGGCCGTCCACCGTCTCGATCTCGCTGATGCGGTGCTTGTCGCCGGAATACAGGTAGAAGCGGTCTTCCAGCAGATGGTAGACGCCGCGGAACTCGCGCCCCATGCCCACCGGCCAGGTCACCGGCGTGCAATGGATGCCGAGCACCTTTTCGATCTCGTCCAGCAGGTCCAGCGGCGAGCGGCCGTCGCGGTCGAGCTTGTTGACGAAGGTGATGATCGGCGTGTCGCGCAGGCGGCACACCTCCATCAGCTTGATGGTGCGCGGCTCCACGCCCTTGGCGGCGTCGATCACCATCAGCGCCGAGTCCACCGCGGTGAGCGTGCGGTAGGTGTCCTCGGAAAAATCCTCGTGGCCCGGCGTGTCCAGCAGGTTGATCACCTTGCCGCGATACGGGAACTGCATCACCGAGGTGGTGATGGAGATGCCGCGCTGCTGCTCCAGCGCCATCCAGTCGGAGGTGGCGTGGCGGCTGGCCTTGCGGCCCTTGACGGTGCCGGCGAGCTGGATGGCGCCGCCGAACAGCAGCAGCTTTTCCGTCAGCGTGGTCTTGCCGGCGTCCGGGTGCGAAATGATGGCAAAGGTGCGGCGCAGGGCCGCCTGTTCGGCGCAACTGCTCATGGGTTTGGGCTGGGCGAATGGCCGCCGGCGGGAGATTCCGCGGACGCTTCACCGGAAAGTGGGGGCGCAATTATGCGGTTAAAGGAGCGGGTTTGCAGCAAAGCGACGACGTTCGAACGCTCCCTCTCCCTCCGGGAGAGGGTTCGGGGACGCGCTTAGGCGATGACTCAATGTCATCGCCTGCGGCCCCGAACGCCCGGCCAAGGATGGCCGGGCCGGGCGTGCCGGCAACCGCGCGGCCTCGCCAGGGACGGCTGTGCTGAACATACAAGGGGCCGACGGTTTTCGACAGGGTGCTCACGTCGTCGATACCGCGCCCCTCACCAGCGCCTGCGGCGCTGCCTCTCCCGGAGGGAGAGGCGAGGCCGGGCAGCAGGGCAGGCACGGCCCGCCCGACCTGACCTGTGCCTTCACGCGCAAGGGCACGACGCCGGCAGCGCGCTGATGCTCTGTGAGGGATCGCCCAGCGGCCGGCGCCGGCGGTAGGCGAAGCGCAGCGCCTTGCGGGCCAGCTCGAAGTCCGGCTTGATGCGCAGGGCCTGCTCGAGGTCGGTGATCGCCTGCGGGAAGCGGCCGTGGCGCAGGTGCGACACGCCGCGGGTGTAATAGATTCCGGCGTCGTCGGGGGCCAGGCGCAGGGCCTGCTTGAAGTCGGCGGCGGACTCGGTGTGCATGCCGCGGTCGTCGAACGCCATGGCGCGGCCGACGTACGCATCCACCAGGTCCGGCTGCAGCCGCAGCGCCTGGTTGAAATCGGCGATGGCCAGGTCCGGCCGCCGCTTGGAGGTGTAGGCGCGGCCGCGCGAGACGTAGGCCTCGGCAAAGTCCGGGTCGGCGCGCAGGGCTTCGGCGTAGGCGGCGATGGCCTGGTCCAGGCGCCCGGCATCCATCAGGATTTCGCCGCGCAGCTCCAGCGCCTCGGCCAGGCCCGGGCTCAGGCGCAGGGCCTCGCTTACGTCGGCCAGCGCCAGGTCGTAGCGGCGGCCGTGGCGGTAGGCGGCGGCGCGGCCGGTGAGCGCGGCCACCAGGTTCGGCCGCAGCTCCAGCGCACGCGAGTAGTCGGCGATGGCGGCGTCGTAGTCCTGCTTTTCCAGGCGGATGTTGGCGCGGTCGTACAGCGATTCGGCGTCGTCCGGCTGCAGGCGCAGCGCCTGGGTGAAGTCGGCGATGGCGCCGTCGTAGGAGCCCTTCAGGCGGCGCAGCGCGCCGCGGCGCCGGTAGCCTTCGGCGTTCCGGGGGTTGGCGCGCAGGATCTTTTCGATGTCGGCGATCGCGGCGTCGTAGCGTCCCGTCATTTCGTAGGCCTGGCTGCGCGCGGCCAGCGCCCTGGCGTCGTCCGGCCGCAGGCGCAGGCACTCGCCGAGGTCCGCGACCGCCTCGGCGTACTTGCGGCCCTGCAGCAGGCTGAGCCCGCGGTTGAGGAAGGCGTCGGCGTAGTCCGGCCGGAGCCGCACCGCCACCGTGTAGTCGGCCACGGCCTCGTCGCCGCGGCTTTTCTGCCCGTAGGCGTTGGCGCGGTCGAAGTAGGCTTCGGCGAGGTCGGGCTTGAGCCGCAGGGCCTCGTCGCATTCGGCGATGGCCTCGTCCGGCCGGCGGCTGGCGCCCAGGGCCGCGCACAGGCTGTGGTGCGCCATAGCCGCCTGCGCGGTGTTAAGCCGCAAGGCCAGCGCCCGGCGCGACAGGTCGATGGCGGCCGCATTGTCGCCGCGGGCCGCCGCTTCGTCCGCGGATTTCAGCAGGGCGCCGGCCGAGTCGGAAGGCGCGGCCTGCTCATTGCCCGCGGCGGCGGGCTGCTCCGCGGCGGACGACTGCGCGAAGGGGACGTGCACGCCGCAGCCCGCCAGGCCGCCCGCGAGCAGCGCGGCCGCAACAGTCGCGGCGATCCCCAATCTCGTTTTCATGTTGCCGAGGTGCTGCGGTCCGGCGGGATTGAACTGCGCGCATTGTTCCAGATTGCCGGACCGGCGTGCAGGGCCGGCGCTCCCGCGGCGGCGGCGGTCCGCCCGGCGGCAGGCCCGGCCCCCAGCCCGGGGCCCGGGCGCAACGGCCGGCCACACTGCGTGCAGCGTGCGCACGCGATGTGCAAAATCCATGGCATGGCTGTGGCACACTGGGATACGGCCATTATCCGGCGTTCCCGTCCATGCTCGACCGTTCCGGCGAAGCGGTGTTCGCGGCGGTGCTGCGCGCCCACCAGCTGCGCGCGCACATCAGCATGGTCGCCAGCTATTGCGACAACTGGACCGACCCGGAGCCGGCCTGCGAGTTCGGCACCTTTCACCTGATCGACAGCGGCGTGTGCTGGCTGCGCGCGCCGGTGCTGGAAGCGCCGGTGCGCCTGGGGCCGGGCGACCTGGTGATCTTCCCGCAGGGCACGGTGCACGTGCTGAGCAGCGCCGCCGACGGCAGCAACCCCGGCGAGACGCGCTTCACCACCATGCTGTGCGGCGAGTTCGAGTTCGCCACCGGCAAGCGCAACCCCATCATCGACGGCCTGCCGGCCTGCCTGGTGGTGCGCGAGCAGGACAGCGGCATGCAGTTCCGCCGGCTGGCGCAGCTGATGATGCAGGAGGCGCAGGGCCAGTCGTTCGGCAGCCGCACCGTCATCGACAAGCTGGCCGACGCCATGTTCGTCATGGCGGTACGCCACCATATCGAGCGCGCCGCCGAGCGCCGCGGCCTGCTCGCCGCACTGCTGGATGCGCGCCTGGCGCGCGCCCTGGAAGCCATCCACGAGCGCCCGGGCCGCGACTGGACCGTGGCCGCGCTGGCCGACGTCGCCCACATGTCGCGCACCGCGTTTTCCGAGCGCTTCAGCGAGGTGCTGGCCACCAGCCCCATCGAGTACCTGACCCAGTGGCGCATGACCGAGGCCGCCCGCCTGCTGTGCGACCCGCGCCTGTCGGTGGCCGCCGTGGCCGAGCGCCTGGGCTACCAGACCGAAGCGGCTTTCCGCCGCGCCTTCAAGCGCATCCACGGCTTCGGCCCCGGCCAGGTCCGGCGGCGCCTGTCCGGAGAGGAGCTGGAAGACGAAGCCGACGACGCTGCAGCAATAAGATGAGGCGAGCTTTTTCCCCTCTCCCTCCGGGAGAGGGCCAGGGTGAGGGGCCGCCCCCTCGACGAAGCGCCGCACCCACGAACCCCGCGATTCCTGCCTTATACTTCCGCCGCCACCACAGCGGGCCTTTAGCTCAACCGGTTAGAGCAGGGGACTCATAATCCCTTGGTTGTGGGTTCGAGTCCCACAGGGCCCACCAAGTAAATCAATATCTTACATAAGTGTCGCCGAGTCGAATGTTCGGTGTGTAAGTGCTATGTAAGTACCACAATTGAAACTTCCGCCTATTTGTGTACCGCGACGTTTGGTTTGAGACACGGTGACGTTTGGTTTGATGCATGAATTTCTACTAGGCCACCCCTCACTGAAATAGCAACGGATATCTGAAATGGAAGAAAATGCGAATTGCGATAGCAGCTATGCATCCTTCTGCTGCGACAATCAACATAAACGTGAGTGGATTCTTCCAGCGATTTAGTAAAAAAGCGGCAGCCGCGGCCAATGCGATTCCCGCCGGACAGATGAGCCATAATGCGTTGCGAAGCCACCAGTGCTCTAGATAGTCAATCTTTGGATCGACTATTTCGCGAATTTGACGCTGTCCCTCAAATGAACCATTGAGGGAAAATCGGACTCCGGGTCCCCCGGCGTATACGATCTGAATAATCGCCCCATCACCCTTTTCGAGGATTTTCCAGTTCAGGCTAAGCGCACCTGAATTAGCCCGCGACGGTTCAATTTCAAAACCAATCTCTTTGCGCGTTACGACTGTAGTTTTCGCCTGTAGGATCTGTACCGGAACGTTAGCTTGAATGAAGACCGTATCCATGATTTCGGAAGCATGAACCGCCCGCATGCCAGCGTTCCAAATCGCCATCTGAACCGCGGTAACATCTCCTGTAATGGGAGCCCCTTTAAACGACACGCTAAGATCAGAAAGAGTGCCCTGCTTGACCAATTCGGTCTTATCTGGGTCCACGTAGTACATGACATCCGGAGTTTCGCGACGAGGATAAAGGTACGACCAAATAGCAAGACCAACAGAAAACAAGGTCACGAGCCACATTAAAGGGTGAGTTTTGGTCTGTTTTTCTATCTGCTGCCAGACCTTTCCCAACGGGCCTAATTGAGCCGTTTCATCGGTCATATTCGTCAAGGAACCCGAGAATGCTACGGCAGCTCGGCACGGCGGACGAACCGGATGTCGATCCGGGCGTTCGGATTGCCTTCTAAGTGGCCGGTTGCCACAAAGGTATCCGCGCCAATCTGACCGGTGAGGGGTGGCAGCTGACCATTCACCACCAACCGAAATGAGCGTAAAGGGCCAAAAATCGCGTTCAGCTGGCCAGCATAATGCGTCACTGTCAGCCCAGCGGTGAACGCCCTGCCGGCAAGGTGGTAGTCGCCGACATAGAAATAAGTGCTGTCGCCACCAAATGCGCGCCCTGTTTCGAGGACTACGATGCCGCTGCCAGCGTTATTGACGGCAGGCGCGTTGCTCCGGAATTCGACGGACCAAAGAGCTTCGATCATTTGATTTCTCCCTGTGCCTAAACTGAGCCTGAATGCCCAATTGTAAGGGGAATCTGGGCCGTCACGCCCCCGCGGGTCAGTCCAGCCGCACTTCCAGGCGCCGGTGTCAAGCTGCGGCCGACGCGCAGCGTGCAGGCGGCGTCGACGTTTTAGGGGATACCCGCGGCGGTCATCGCTTTACGCATGCGCTCGCCAGCCAGGCGGTGGTTGTCGATCAAAATCTTCTGTTCCGGCATTTTAAGATAGCCACCGTTCTCAACAATCGCCCGCCTGATTGCCACTGGAAGGGCGGATGGCCGGAACCCAGCAAGTGTAGGGTGGGCAAAGGTCGTAGACCGTGCCCACGATGTCATTGTCCGCGTGGGCACGCTGCGCTTTGCCCACCCTACACTTGCTTAGGAAATTGTATCGGATCAGTCAGGTTGCGATGTTCGAAGGCTCCAGGTACGGTTCATCGCGTGAAGCGGAGCTCCACATGCGTGATCCCGAAAGTCCGGGCGAGCCGATCGACATTCGCGAGGCGGCCGGCCGGCCGATAGGGCCCGATACCCTCGCTCGGCTCGTCGAGTTGTACCTGCGTGACCCCGAGGCGGGGTGCCACTTGGATTGCCGTCCGCTTGGAGGACGCGAACATACGCCGCTGTTGCTCCTGGTCACGCGTGGTCGCCGTTCGGGGCGCCTGTTCACGAGGCCGCTCATCTATGTTCA
>JADHNH010000029.1 GCA_016779605.1 Nevskia sp.
CGAGGTTCTCCTCGGGGTCTTCCAGGTTCACCGCCTTGGCGATGGTGACGCCGTCGTTGCACACCACCGGCACGCCCCATTTCTTCTGGATCAGCACCGACTTGGACTTGGGGCCCAGGGTGATGCGGACGGCTTCGGCCAGCTTGGCGGCGCCGCGCAGCATCTTCTCGCGCGCCTCGTTGCGGAACAGCAGTTGCGTATAGGCCATGGCAGGATACCTCCTGCCGCAAGCGTGGCCGGTGGGCGGCGCGCCGGCATTGACCTGGCTCAATCCGGCTGCCCCGCACCGCGGCCGATGACGCAGATCAATGGCCCGCGGGCGGCGCGCATGGCATTGTTTTGGCCAAGCTTTCGCGCAAGGCCGGCCAGGTTCACCCGATGGACGAAAAAACCCGCTTCAACGTCGCCTATTTCGTGGCCGCCTTCCTGTTCCTGCTGGCGCTGCAGGCGTACTGGTCGCAGCACGCCGCGGTGGACGAGATCGCCTACAGCGAATTCGAGCAGGACCTGAAGGACGGCAAGCTGTCGGAGGTGGTGGTCACCGAGGACACCGTGGAGGGCACGCTCAAGAGTAGCTCCGACAAGCGGCCGCACCGGGTGGTGGCCACGCGCGTGGACCCGGCGCTGGCGGCGCGGCTCGACGCCTACGCCGTCAAGTACCAGGCGATCAAGCCCAATCCGTTCGTCGCCACGCTGATCTCCTGGCTCGGCCCGCTGGTGCTGATCTTCCTGGTGTGGACCTTCGTGTTCCGCCGCATCGCCGAGCGGCAGGGCTTCGGCGGCGGGCTGATGACGATCGGCAAGAGCAAGGCCAAGGTCTACCTGGAGACCGACACCAAGGTCAGCTTCGCCGACGTCGCCGGCGTCGACGAGGCCAAGGCCGAGCTGCAGGAAATCGTCAACTTCCTCAAGGATCCGACCCGCTACGGCCGCCTCGGCGCGCGCCTGCCCAAGGGCATCCTGCTGGTCGGGCCGCCGGGCACCGGCAAGACGCTGCTGGCGCGCGCGGTGGCCGGCGAGGCCGGCGTGCCGTTCTTTTCCATCAACGGCTCGGAGTTCGTGGAGATGTTCGTCGGCGTCGGCGCGGCGCGCGTGCGCGACCTGTTCGAGCACGCCCGCGAGAAGGCGCCGGCGATCATCTTCATCGACGAGCTGGACGCGCTGGGCCGCGCGCGCGGCGCCTACCCGATGGGCGGCGGCCACGACGAGAAGGAGCAGACGCTCAACCAGCTGCTGTCGGAGATGGACGGCTTCGACCCGCGCCAGGGCCTGGTGCTGCTGGCCGCCACCAATCGCCCGGAAATCCTCGACCCGGCGCTGCTGCGCGCCGGCCGCTTCGACCGCCAGGTGCTGGTGGACCGCCCGGACCGCGCCGGCCGCGTGCAGATCCTGCGCGTGCACGCCAAGAAGATCCGCCTGGCGGCCGACGCCGACATCGAGCAGGTGGCCTCGCTCACCGCCGGCTTCTCCGGCGCCGACCTCGCCAACCTGGTCAACGAAGCCGCGCTGCTCGCCACCCGCCGCGGCGCCGACAACGTGTCGCTGGAGGATTTCACCCAGGCGATCGAGCGCATCGTCGCCGGCCTGGAAAAGAAGAACCGCCTGCTCAACCCGCAGGAACGCCGGGTCGTGGCCTTCCACGAGCTGGGGCACGCCTTCGTGGCGCTGGCCTTCGGCACCGGCTCGGGAACCGCGGTGCAAAAAGTCTCGGTGATCCCGCGCGGCGTCGGCGCGCTGGGCTACACCATCCAGCGCCCCACCGAAGACCGCTACCTGATGACGCGGCGCGAGCTGGAAGACAAGATGGCCATGCTGCTGGGTGGCCGCGCCGCCGAGCTGACGGTCTTCGGCGAGGCCTCCACCGGCGCCGCCGACGACCTGGTCAAGGCCACCGACCTGGCGCGCAGCATGGTCACCCGCTACGGCCTGTCCGACGAGCTGGGCGCGGTGGCCTACGAGGACAACCCTGGCTTCCTGGGCGTGCCCGGCCAGCTCCCCGTCGAGCGCCGCCTGAGCGAACACACCGCCGAGCAGATCGACGCGGCCGTGCGGCGCCTGGTCGACAGCGCCCTGGAGCGCGCCCGGCAGGTGCTGCAGCAGCACCGCGCCGCGCTGGACCGCGCCGCCGAGGCGCTGCTGGCCAAGGAAACGCTGCTGGAGAACGAGCTGAAGGGATTTTTCGCCGGATGATGCGGGACGGGAATCGGGAATCGGGAATCGGGAATCGGGACCAACGTTAAGCCTTGCGGCTTTGCATCAAGTGCATCGTTCGCCTTTTACGCTTTTACGATTCCCGATTCTCCATTCCCGTTTCCCGGCTTTTCACAACTCCTCCTCGATGGTCTTGCGGAATTCGATCATCAGCAGCGCCGGGCTGGCGACCAGCGCGGTATCCGCCGACACGCCGATGCTCAGCTTGCCGGCATAGCTGAACAGGCTGATGCCGAGGCCAATGCCGCCGGACTGCGGCGGCCAGAACACCAGGTTGCGCACCGCGGCGCCGGCGATTTTGACCACGCGCGGCGGACCCTGCAGGTTGGACACCACCGCCGCGGCCTTGCCGGCGACCTGGTTGACCAGCTTCTTCTCCAGCACCACCGGCAGGTGGCCGGCGGCGGCCAGGCTCAGCAGCACGGCGCGCGCCTCGCCGCCGTGCTTGAGCGCATCCATGCGCGCGGCCACGACCTTCAGGCGCTCCTGCGGATCGGCCATGCCCACCGGCAGGTCCAGCAGCACCAGGCCGAAGCAATTGCCGGGGCCGGCGTCGCCGCCGTTGCGCAGGTTGACCGGGATGGAGATGCGCAGGTTCTGGTCTTGCGGCACCAGCGGCAAGGTGGCGCGCAGGTAGCGGCCGACCGCGCCCGCCACGATCGACATGAACAGGTCGTTGACCTTCACGCCGCGGGCGTGCGCCGCGCGGTGGAAGCGGGCGAACGGCAGTTCGTCGAGCCAGGCCACGCCGCGGTGGCCGCCCAGCGGCTGGCGCAACACCGCCGGATTGTCTTCGGGCAGGGTCAGCAGCCGCCGCACGGCGCTCAGCAGGTGGCGCCCTTCGGCCAGCTGCCGGGCCAGGTGCTGCGGATGCCGCAGGTCGTCCAAGGCCGCCCGCCGCAGGGTTTCGAGCATCCGGTTGGCGCCCTCGAGCTGGTCGATCAGCCCGCCCAGCGGGCCGCCGTGGGCGCGATGTTCCGGCAGCGCCGGCTGGCCGGCGGCCTTGCGCACCGCGCCGTCGGTGCATTCCAGCAGGATGTGCATCAGCGCGATGCCGTCGGCCATTGCATGGTGGGCGCGGAACAGCACCGTCAGCGGGCCGCCGCGGCGCGGGAACAGCACCACGCGCCACAGCGGCCGGTAGCGGTCCAGCTCGTGGGCGAGCTCGGCGGCGATCGCCGCACGCAGCTGCGCGCCGGCATTGCCGCCGGCCACACGGCGCACGTGCACGTGGTAGGCCAGGTCCGGCGCGGCGTCCTCGACCCACAGCGGCGGGTGGTGGGCGTCGTCCGCACGCTGGCGGAAGCGCGCGTGGCGCAGCAGGCGCTCGGCGATCGCCTTTTTTACCGCGGCAATGCCGGCCTTGCCGTCGAGCTGGAAGATCGCACTGGCCACCATCGGGTTGCGCGGCTCGTCCATTTCCAGCCAGGCCCGGTCGACCGGGCTCATCACTTCGTCCCGCAACTGGTCGTTCATCGCTGCTGTGCGTCCTTTTGGGGCCGGCGCCTGTTCGCGGCCGTACCGATCCGCCGGCGGGATCTCCTGCCGCATACGTTCGGGCATACACCGCCCCGCGGCATTGATGCAGATCAGCCGGCGGCGGCGGCCCCGGCTTGACGCACGTCATTGCGCCGAAGCGCCCCCGCGCCAATGCTTTGGCCCTATATTGCCTGCTGCAGCGGCACGATCGGAGAGCCGATGGATCTGCAATTCCTGGGAGCGACCGGCACCGTCACCGGGTCCAAATACCTGCTCGCGCGCCAGGGCCGGCGCGTGCTGGTCGACTGCGGGCTGTTCCAGGGCTACAAGCAGCTGCGGCTGCGCAACTGGGCCGCCCTGCCATTCGACGCGCGCGCGCTCGACGCGGTGGTGCTGACCCACGCCCACCTCGACCATTCCGGTTACCTGCCGCTGCTGGTGCGGCAGGGCTTCCGCGGCCGCATCATCGCCACGCCGGCGGCGTTCGACCTGTGCCGGATCATGCTGCCGGACAGCGGCCGCATCCAGGAAGAGGATGCCGAGAACGCCAACCGCCACGGCCATTCCAAGCACACCCCGGCGCTGCCGCTGTACACCGAAGCCGACGCGTTCCACGCGCTGGAATTCTTCGAGACGCGCGGATTCCACGAGGAGTTCGAAGCCGCACCCGGATTCCGCGCCGAGTTCCTGCGCGCCGGCCACCTGCTAGGCAGCGCGATGGTGCGGCTGCACCTGGGCGCGCTCACCGCGCTGTTCAGCGGCGACCTGGGCCGGCCGCACGATCTGATGATGATGCCGCCGGAGGCGCCGGGGCGCGCGGACATCTTGGTGGTGGAGTCGACCTACGGCAACCGCCGTCACGAGGCGGTGGATCCTGTGGAGCAGCTGGGGGCGGTGGTGCGGCGCGTGGCGGGGCGCGGCGGCGTGATCGTGGTGCCCGCCTTCACGGTGGGCCGCGCGCAACTGCTGCTGCACTGCCTGGCGCGCCTGAAGGCGACCGGCGGCATACCGGCGGGGCTGCCGATCTACCTGAACAGCCCGATGGCGGTGGACGCCACCGCCATCTACCGCCGCCATTCCGGCGAGCACCGGCTGACGCACGAGCAGTGCGCGGCCATGTGCAGCGTGGCGACGCTGGTCAACACGGTGGAGCAATCCAAGTCGCTGAACCAGCGCAAGGGCCCGATGCTGATCGTGGCCGGCAGCGGCATGGCCACCGGCGGCCGCGTGATCCACCACCTGAAGGCCTTCGCCCCGGATCCCAACAACGCCGTCGTCCTGACCGGCTTCCAGGCCGGCGGCACCCGCGGCGCGGCGATCCTGGCGGGCGCCGAATCGATCAAGATCCACGGCGAGTACGTGCCGGTGCGGGCCGAAGTGGTCAGCCTGAGCAATCTCTCGGCGCACTCCGACGGCGAGGAAACCCTGGCCTGGCTGCGCGGCTTCGAAACGGCGCCCCGGCAAGTCTTCATCACCCACGGCGAACCCGACGCCGCCGACGCGCTGCGCCGCCGCATCGAGGAAAGCCTGCACTGGAACTGCGTGGTTCCCGACTATCTCCAACGCGTGGAACTCGACGATGCCGGCGGCACCGGTGCGCCGCCCCGGCCAAGCCCGGCGGAGACCCTGCGATGACATCCAATGCCCCTGCCGTCGTCCTGCCGTTTCCCGGCAACGAGGAGCTCGCCGCCGAAGTCGCCGCCACGCTCGGCACCCGGCGCGGCACGCTGGCACTGCACCGGTTCCCCGACGAGGAGACCGGCGTGCGCATCGCCGATCCGGTGACGGGATGCGACGTGGTGCTGGTCTGCACCCTGGATCGTCCCGACTCCAAGCTGGTGGCCTTGTACCTGGCCGCGCTGACGGCGCGCGAGCTCGGCGCACGGCGCGTGTTCCTGGTGGCGCCCTACCTGCCTTACCTGCGGCAGGACAGCCGGTTCCATCCCGGCGAGGGCACCAGCGCGGTGCATGTCGGCCACTGGCTGTCGGGCTTCCTCGACGGCGTGGTCACCGCCGAGCCCCACCTGCACCGCATCCAACGCCTGGACCAGATATTCCGTGTGCCGGCGCGCACGGTGGGCGCCGCCGGCCCGATCGCGCGCTGGATCCGTGAAAACGTCGCCAAGCCGGTGCTGGTCGGCAGCGAAGGCGACCGGCAGGCCTGGATCGCCGGGATTGCGCAGGCCCTGTCGTGCCCGCATTTCATGTTCAACCGGCTGCGCCACGGCGACCGCGACGTGGAATTGCGCCTGCCGACGGTGGCGGCGCAGCAGGAACGCACGCCGGTGCTGCTGGACGGCATCGTCTCCAGCGGCCGCACCATGATCGCGGCGGTCGAGCTGCTGCGCGCCTCCGGCTTCTCCCCGCCGGTATGCATTGCCGTGCACCCGCTGTTCTCGCCGGAGGTCTGCGAGCAGGTGCTCAGCGTCGGCGCGCGCGAGGTCGTCACCTGCAACACGGTGCGGCACATTTCCAACGGCATCGACCTGCACCGCGCGCTGGCGCTGGAAGCCAGGGCGCTGCTGGAGCAGCACCCGCCCGCGGAGGCGGCATGAGCCTGCTGGTCTTCAACGCCGGCAGCACCTCGCTCAAGTTCGCCGTGTTCGATACCGCCGGCGCCGTGCCGGCGGCGGTGGCGCGCGGCGGCATCGCGCCGCTGAACAAGGATGCGGTGCTGCGTTTGCAGCTCGGCGCCGGCCAGACGCGGCAGGCGCTGCCGGTCGACGGCATGCAGGCGGCAGTGCGCGAATGCCTGGCACTGCTGCAAGACACGCCGCTGCGGCAGTCGCCGGCCACCGCGGTGGCGCACCGCATCGTCTGCGGCGAACCCGGCATGGGCGACATCGCGCGCGTGGACGAGGACTTGCTGAAAAGCATCCAGAAGCTCGCAGTGCTCGCGCCGCTGCACCAGAAAGCCGAAATCGACGTGGTCCGCGCCGTTGGCGCAACACTGGGCGGCGAGGTTCCCGCCTACGCCGCGTTCGACACCGGATTTTTCCGCGATCTGCCGGCGGTTGCCAGCACCTATGCGCTCCCGGCGGAGCTGCGCGAACGGTTCGGCATCCGCCGCTCCGGGTTCCATGGCTTCGCCCACCGCTCGATGCTGGACGGCTACTGCGCGGCGGCCGGCGTTGCCGCTGGGGACACGCGCGTGATCAGCTTCCAGTTGGGCGGCGGCTGTTCGGCGGCGGCGGTCCTGGCTGGCCGGCCGCTCGACACCAGCATGGGCTACACGCCGCTGGAAGGGCTGGTGATGGACACCCGCAGCGGCGACCTCGACGCCGGCATCGTCTTCGAATGCCTGCGCCACGGCATCCCCGCCCACGAGCTGTACGAAACGCTCGAACGGCGCAGCGGGCTGCTCGGCCTGTCCGGCATCGCCGCGGACCTGCGTACCCTGCAGGCCGAGGCGGGGCGCGGAAACGCGGCGGCGCGGCTGGCGGTGGACGTGTACTGCCACCGTGCGCGCAAGTACCTGGGTGCCTACCTGGCCGTGCTGGGCGGCGCCGACGCCGTGCTGTTCGGCGGCGGCGTGGGCGAACACCAGCCGGAAATCCGCGCGCGCATCTGCGCCGGCCTGCAGTGGTGCGGCCTGGAGCTGGACGCAGGCGCCAACGCCCAGGCCGCAAGCCTGACACGCCGCATCTCCACCGCGCAGTCGCGCATCGCGGTGTACGTCGTGCCGGTGGACGAAGAAGCCGTGATCGCACGGGAAGTGCTGCGGTTCTCGCGGGCCGCGGATGATCCGGTCCGCGAATGAACGCGAATAAACGCAAATAGAACAGAAAAGAAACGCACGATTGCTTTGGGCCTAAGCGGGCACTCTGTCCCACTCACAGGCAAATCAAGAGGCTTGCCCGCCAACTTCCGCCGAAATTCCTGCCGGGCGGCCGAACCCACCTCGAAGGCCGCATTGGACGGGCTTAGAGCGATTTTCGTTTAGTTGCAGACATGTTTGATTTGTCATTCTGAGCGCAGCGAAGAATCTGGCCAGATCCTTCGCTGCGCTCAGGATGACGGACATGTATGCATTTGAATCGAAAATGCTTAAACCCAAAATGCTCTAGTCGTATTTGATTCGCTGTTTTGTTCTTTATTATTTGCGTTTATTCGCGTTCATTTGCGGACCGGATTTTTGCCCGCTCACGGATCCTTGCAGCAGCGGAAGCCGAGGTGGTAATTGGCGTGGCTGTCCAGGTCCATCACCCGGGTGCCGTGCCAGTACGGCGCGCGCCAGCGGCACCAGTCCTCGTGCGCGTGGTATTTGTCGAAGATGAACCAGCTGCCTTTCATTTCGGTGTAGCCGAGCCGCGTACTGCCGCGGCTGGCCATCTGCGAGGGGTCCAGCGGCAGGTTCATGTGCTCGGCGGCGTTGCCGTTCAGGTCGTAGACGCCCAGCGCGCTGCGGCAGGCCGGGAAAGCGCCCGCCGGATAGGTATTGGAGCCGCACTTGTTCCAGCCGCCGCCCGCGCAGCCCGGCGTCTTGTGGCTGGCGGCCGCACAGATGCCGGTGCGGTAGGCCGGGCCGTAGCTCCAGCTCTTGCCTGCGGCGTATTCGCGGTTGTGCGCCGCCCGCATGCGGCGGATCGCCTCGTTGGGGTTCACGCCGCGGGCCAGATCGAACCGGTAGTCCGGCGGCTGCAGGCTGCCGGCGCAGGCCCCTTCCCACTCGTGCGCGTCGCACAGGCGCTTGCCTTCGGCCTCGCACAGTTCGGCGGCCTCCCGCGCGCGCACCCAGACCACCGGATACGCACAGGGGATGTCGGGGAATTCGAACTGGTCGATGCAGGCCTTGGCATCCTGCGGCTTCTGCGTCTTCGGATCGTACAGCGGCGCCATGTAGGGGGCATGGCAGATCCGCTCGAACCCGGGGTTGGCGTAGTCGACGGACTGGCCGCGCAGGCTCTCCTGGCACTGCGCCGGCGTCAGCGGGTGCTCGGAGATGGCGGGGTTGCCCTGGCCGATGAAGCCGGAGTGCTCGAAGATCGCGTAGATGCGCGTCATCTGCGCGTCGCTCAGGCCATGCACCTGCCGCATCTGCTCGAACAGCGCTTCGTTCTGCTGCGCGAACGCGCCGTCGGCCGCCGCCCGCCCGCACAGCCACAGCGCCAGGGGAACCAGCCGCAGGATCAGCGCTTTCATGGCGAGCCTCCACGACGCAGCAGGTAGAAGAAATCGCGGTCGTCGGGAAAGCCGAGGAAGCGCGGGGCGGTCTGCGCGCCGCCCTTGCGGTCGACTTCGGCCATGCCTTCAATCAGGTGCTGCACCAGCAGCCTGCCGCCGCGGTGGGTATATACCGCCAGGTAGGTGTGCTCCAGCGCATTCATGTCCATGTGCATGGCGTACTCGCAGCCGTAAGCCTGGAACACCCGCGCCATGGCGCGCGGCGTGGCGGTGGAAAAATAGCCGTAGACCAGGAATTGCCGCGCGGCGGTGCGGCTCAGGCACACGCCGGCGCGCAGCGTGCGGAACTTTTCGTCCTTGGAGCCCGACCAGTTGCCCGGCCCCCACTGCGAGACGAACCGGCCGGGCTGTGGCGTGCCGCTGGCCGGATCGACTTCGATCAGCGCCACCCCGTTCTGCCGCGCGTGGCGGATGCGCGGCAGCAGGGCGTCGTCCTGTGCGGTCCAGGTTTTCATGCCCACCGTGCCGTCGTCCAGCACGTAAAGCGTGGCCAGCCCCGGCTGCAGCCGGCTGAATACCGTGCCCTGCTCGATGAAGCCGTAGTGCGAGCCCTGGTTGACCTGGGACAGTTCGCCGTAGCGGAAGGCGCCGTGCTCGCGCTTGAACCCGCCGGTGAAGGTGGCCGCCACGGCGGCGCTCTGCACCGGGTTGAGCATGCCGGTGCGCGCCAGCGGCGCTGCGCTGTCGATGCCGTCGGGCCCGGCCAGTCCGGGCGTGCGCTGCTGCGCCGGGGCGCGGTCCGACCAGCCCACGCGCGGGTGGTCGGTGCCCAGCGCAAAGCCAAGGTCGAATTGCGCCAGGTCGAAGGCGACGAGGTAATCCAGGGCGGCGGATTCCACCGCATCGAGCGTGCCGATACGGCCGCGCAGCCGCTCCGCCACCGGCGCGTCCACCGCCCGCGGCTGCGCTGCGCTCAGGAAGATTCCCGGCGCGCCCTGTACCGGGTACCACTGGCCGGGCAGCAAGCCGCTGACACCGCGGCCGAGGTCGATGCCGACGTCGGCCAGGGCAATGGCCGGATTGGCCGCGCCCGCCAGTCGCGCCGGCGGCGGCAGCATCGCTTCGGCTGCCGCCGGCGCCGCCGCGGCCGGCGCCGGCTTCGCCTCTTCGACGAAGGCATCGCGGTAGAACTCGTCGCGCACGAAGCTGATGATCTGCTCGCCGCCCCAGACGTGGTCGCGCAGGAAATTGGTCGTGCTTTCCAGCAGCGTGTAGCGGCCCGGCAGCGCGCTGCGCAGGTACAGCAGGCCGCCGCACAAGGGCGCATAGGGCTGACCGGAGCGGCGCGCCTGCACCAGCGGTGTCGCGGCGCCGCCGGGCCACAGCGCGCACAGGCGTTCGGCGCCGACGTCGGCGTTGGCGCCGGCGATGCGCAGGCCGGCCGGGTCCAGCCGCACGGTCTGCGCGCCCGGTTGCGGGTTCTCCAGGTGGTAGGTCTGCGCCGCGGCAGCGCCGCCGCCGATCGACAGGACGTACCAGGCGTTGACGCGCGGATTGAGGTTGACCAGCGTGACCCGCGCGGCGGTGCCGGGCACGGCGACGGTTTCGACGCTGCGGTAGGGCTGCAGGTCGACGATGTTGTCCGAACTTTCCGCCGCCTGCGCCGGCGTGCAGCCGAGCCGCAGAAGCAACGCCGCTGCGCACAGCGCGGCATACCGCACATGCCGTGGCGGCCCGCGCCGCAAGCGGCTCATGCGGCGGCCAGGGCGACCAGCGCCATCGCCGCCAGCAGCGCGCGGCTGACGCGATCCTTCAACGCGAACAGGATCGGATCGTCCTGCACGCGGCCGCGGTCGGTCATCAGCCAGAGGTAGCTGACCCAGTACAGCAGCAGCAGGCAATTCACCCAGAACAGCCAGTAGCGCCCGCCGGATCCGTGCACGGTCGCGGTATTGGTATACAGGGCGAGCACCAGCACGGCGAGATAGCCGCTGGCAATGCCCTGCGCGGCGATCACGCCGGCGTCGTCGAGCAGGTAGCCGCGCGAATGCGTGTGCGCGCCGTCGATCGGACGCAGCAGCACCAGTTCGGCGAAGCGCTTGATCAGCGCCAGGCTGTAGAACAGGAACACGCAGAACGCCAGCAGCCACGCCGACAGCGCGATGCCCGCGGCCACGGCGCCCGCGGCCACCCGTGCCGCGTAGCCGGCGGCGAGCAGCAGTACGTCCAGCACGACGAAGTCCTTCAGGCCCAGCGAATAAGACGCGGTCAGCGCGTAATACAGCGCGAGCACGGCCAGGAACCAGGGATCGATCCAGGCCGCCAGCCCGAATGCCATTGCCAGCAGTACCGCCAGCAGCGCGCAGCAGGGGCGGATACCGATGCGGCCGGAGGCCAGCGCGCGGCTGCGCTTGTGCGGATGGCGCCGGTCGGCCTGCAGGTCGAGCAGGTCGTTGAACAGGTAGACGCTCGCCGCACACAGCGAGAACGCCGCGAACGCGAGCAGCGCGCGCGCCAGCGGCGCCGGCTGGTACAGCGCATGCGCGGCGATCAGCGGCAGGAACACCAGCAGGTTCTTGATCCACTGGTGCGGCCGCAGCGCCAGCAGGTAGTCGCGCCACGCGGCCGGCTGGCCGAGCACGCGCTCGACCGGCGTGCGGCGCGCGACGCGCTTGGCGAATCCCGGAGCGGCGTCGGCCAGCACCGCCTTGCGCGCGGCCGCCCACACCGGCAGGTCGGCGCCGCCGTGGCCGGCGTAATCGAATCCGCCCTCGCCGTATTCGGCCACCAGGCGCTCCCGCTTGGCCGGTCCGTCGAGGTTGGTGACACCGTCGCTGGCCAGCACCGTGTCGAACAGGCCGAGTTCCTGCGCCACCGCCTCGGCCACCGCGCGGTCCGCTGCCGTGGCCAGCACCAGGCGCCGGCCGCGCGACTTTTCCTGCCGCAGGTAATCCAGCAGTTCGGCGTTGTAGGGCAGCGTATGCGCGTCCGGCGGCGCCAGCCGCGCCAGGCGCTGCTTGAGAACCGCACGGCCGCGCGCCAGCCAGGCTGGCAGCTTGAACAGCCCGGCAGGATTGCCGCGGACAAACTCGAACAGCGACTCCAGCAGCAGGTCGCTGCGCACCAGCGTGCCGTCGAGGTCCACCGCCAGCGGCACCTCGCCTTCGGCCTGGACTCCGCCCGCCGCGGGCACAGCCGCGGCAGGGCCGGCGGCGCCGGGCGCCGTCCCCGGGCCTGCGTTGGCCGGGGCGGTCAAAACAGCCACCGCGCCAGTTGCAGGGCGCCCTTGTTCCAGGGCACCCGGTGCGAGATGCCGGTCCTGCCGCGGTATTCGTCGCGATGCACCGCGTACCACTCGTAGTTGCGCACCAGCGCCTCGGCGTTCGAATATCGCGGCTCGTAACCGAGCCGGTTCTCGAGCCGCTCGATCGACACCCAGCTGTCCTGTGCGGCGGTGTCGTAGATCCAGCGGTAGACCGGCGACAGGTGCAGCCGCTCCAGCAGCTTCAGCACGCAGATGGCGGGCGCTGCCGGAATGCCGACGGCGTGCCGGCCGTGCCCGGCGCGGTCCAGCACCGCCTGGATGTTGTCGCGCATGCTGCCGAAGCGCTTGGCGCCGACGTTGAAGGTGTCGTTGACGCGCTCTTCCGGCAAGGTCGCGCACCGCTCGATCACCGCGCAGAGGTCCTCCACGTCGAGCAGCTGGTACAGGTTGCGGCCCGAGCCGAGCACCGGGAAATTGCGGCCCTCGTAGGCCCAGTCGTAAAGCAGCTCGAAGATGCCGAGGCGCTCGGGGCCGACGAAGCTCTTGGGCCGCAGGATGGTGACGCAGCGGCCGGCCGCGCGCTGCTCCAGGCAGATCCGCTCCGCCGCGATCTTGGCCTCGCCGTACGGCCCGACTCCCTGCACGCGATCTTCCTCGCGCAGCGGGTGGTGATCCGGGATGCCGTACACCGAAGTGGACGAAGTGAAGACGACGCGCCGGACGCCTTGCCGGAAGGCGCGGTCCAGGACGATGCGCGTGCCTTCCACGTCGGTCGAAAGGATGTCCTGGCGGGTCGCCAGCGGCAGTGCGGCGGCCGCGTGCACGACGAAATCCACCCCCGCCGCCGCGCGCTCCACCGCGGACTCGTCGCGCACGTCGCCCAGGATCGCGTCCACCGACGTGCGTTCGGGGTAATCGAACGGCGCGATGTCGAGCGTGCGCACCGCCTGGCCGCGGGCGAGCAGATGGCGGCACAGGTTGATGCCGAGAAAGCCGGAGCCGCCGGTCACCAGGTAGAGAGCTCGCATCGTCGGCGTCCGTTCCACATGCTTGCAGGGCGCAGGCCGCAGCGGCCCGCGCAGATCGACAGGGTTGCCGGTTACGGGCCCGCGGCGGGTTCGTGCAGGGTCCAGGCGAAGACTAGCCGCTGGTGCTTGCCGGCGACAAGCTGCACGCTGCGGGTCTTGCTTTGCCCCGCCGAAACGGCGCTGACCCGGTACGTGCCGGGCGGCAGGTCGACCAGCAGGAACGGGCCGTCCGCGCGCGTCTGCAGCACGACCGCGCCGGCCGGGCCGGCCACGGTGACGTCGACCGCCGCGGTGTAATGTTCGCGCGCGCCGGCGCGCGCCACGAACACCAGGGTCAGCGGAAAATGCGCCGAATCCGCGCGCATCGCCTTGGCCTCGTCGACGCCGACGCCGCCGCTGCGATAACGCACCGCACCTTCCTGCTTGAGCACCGGCAACAGTTCGCTGCCGCCGGCCGCGCTGTCGCACATCATGGCGGAGGCGGCGACGGCATACAGCAGGAGCGGCAGGCCGAGCATCAGGGTTGTCAGGCGTTTCATGAGAGCCTCTTTCGAGTGACGGCATCGAAGTTGCCGGCGCCGGCCCGAACGCCGCGCCGCCCCAAAGCAAGCCGATGCTAGGAGAGACATCGCCGGTGCGCCTTGACGTGGGTCAAGCTGCGGCCGCTGCGCGGGACGCCGCAGCTCAGGGAATTCGCCGGCGTACCGGATTGGGGCGGGCGCCTGCCTCGTGCAATACTCGGCACCGGTCCGGTTTCCGCGCCGGTGCACTTTGGGCCACTTGAAACCCGCAGGACTGCCTCCAAATCAGTGGAGGGTTTGTGGGAACCTGGAAGTGCGAAAGTTCCCGCCCGGTCGCCGCATGCGACGCATTCGTTCGAAGGAAGAAGCTTGAAGAAGAAGCCGCTGCGGACCCGGAAGCTTGTGCTGCGCGCGGTGTTGTCCCTGCTGGGGCCCTGTGCCGCCGCACCTGCGCTGGCCGGCCCTGCACCCTGCGATGCGCGCCTTGCCGCGGCGATCCCCGCACGTTCGTCTGCCGCCCCGACCGGCAGCGAGTTCGTGCGGCGCGTGGCCGGGCTCGGCGACGACGCGCGCGAATCCGCCATCCTCGACCAGTTCGCGGCCGGCAACGTCCCGCAGTTCCTGCGGCGGCTGGCGCCGGTGCTGCTGGATGCGCGGCTGCCCGGCGACCGGCGCGCCCAGGTCGTCATCTGCGTGGCGCCCGACTACCTGGCGATCGGCTCCGACGACGACTACTTCCTGGCGCCGATGCGTCTGGAGACGGCATTGACCGTCGCCCGCCGCTTCGGCTTCGTGCTGCCCACCCGCAAGATGGTCGACGCGGTCTACGCCCAGTCCGGCGTGCACCTGCAACCGCAACCGCTGCCGGCCGGCGACGCGATGCGTTCCACCGCGTATTACTGGCAGCACAACCGCCTGGTGCGCGAACAGCGCGCCGCGGCCGGTGCGCCGCTGGGCACGCTGACCGCGGGCGACAAGAAGGACTTGGTGCTGACCAACCGGCTGTGGCGGATGCAGGACCGCGTGGCCATCTACGGCTGGCATCTTCCCGGCGGCCGCGCGATCCAGCCGCTGAGCACGGTGCACGGCTGGCGCTACGCGGACTACAGCCACGGCGTGCGCCTGGTCGCCGACACCGCCTACGTGGACGGCACCGCCGAGCCGATCCTGGGCGCGCTCGGCAGCGACCGCTTCGCCGCGCTATTCAGCGACGAAGGGCCGATCCCGCAGCTCGCCGGGCTCATCGACATGCTCGAAAAACGGGCGCCGCCAGCCGGGCTGTAAACAGGCCGCAGCACCCCTCGCAGAGATACCGCGGCAGCGGACGCCGCCGGGTGCCGCGGGGCATCCGTGCGCGGATGTTGATATGCGTCATTGCCCGGCTGGCCGGGTGGCTTCAGCCTGATCGTGCAGGCCGCTGCCACCGACCGCGGGGATGCACGATCATGGAAATCAAGCTGAAGGACACCGTTGCGCTGCCCGCACCGCGCATGGATGGCGGCATGCCGCTGATGGCGGCGCTGGCGGCGCGGCACAGCACGCGCGAGTTCAGCCCGCGCGAAATTCCGCAGCAGGTGCTCGGCGACCTGTTGTGGGCGGCTTGCGGGGTCAACCGTCTCCGCACCGGCGGCCGCACCGCGCCGTCGGCCAGGAACTGGCGCGAGATCGACATCTACGCGGCCAGCGCCGCCGGCCTGCATCGCTACGTGCCGGAGGCGCACCGGCTGCAGCTGGTCGCGCGCACGGACCTGCGCGCCGCCAGCGGCATGCAGGAATTCGCCGGCACGGCGCCGCTGGACCTGGTCTACGTCGCCGACCTCGCCCGCGTGGACGCGGCCGATCCGGTGGAGCGGCGCTTCTATTGCGCCGCCGACGCCGCCTTCATCGCGCAGAACGTTTACCTGTTCTGCGCTTCCGCGGGCCTGGCCTGCGTGGTGCGCGGCGCGCTGAACCGCAGCGGGCTGGCGCAGGCGATGCACCTGGGCAAGCGCCAGCGCGTGATCCTGGCGCATACCGTGGGCTACGCGGCCGACTGAACTCGATGCGGTATGCCGGCCCGCCGTTCGCGGCATTCCAACGCGGCGAGGCAGGCTTGACGTGGATCAAGGCATGCGGCCGCGGCGCACACCACACTGGATCCAGATTCGAAGTGGAGCCTGACGATGACCCGCTTTAGCAAACCGCTGCTTTCGATCGCGCCGCTGCTGCTGGCGGCTTGCGTGGAGATGCCCACCGGCCCCAGCGTCACCGTCATGCCCGCGCCGTACAAGCCATTCGAGGTGTTCGCCGCGGACGACCAGGTCTGCCGGCAGTTCGCGCAACAGCAGGTCGGGCAGGCGGAAACGGCCAATGCCCAGAACCGCGCGGTCGGCTCGGCGGTGGCGACCACCGCGCTGGGAGCCGCGGCGGGCGCGCTCATCGGCCAGTCCGGCCAGGGCGCCGCCAGCGGTGCCGGCGTCGGGCTGATCGCCGGATCGATGATCGGCGCCGGCGAGACGGACCGCTCCACCCGCGGCCTGCAGCGGCGCTACGACATCGCCTATCAACAGTGCATGTACACCAAGGGCAACCAGGTGCCCGGCTACGTCTACCAGGCCACGCCGCCGCCGCCCCGCAACCGCTGAGCGCCGCTCGCTGCGGCCGAGGCCTGAGGGCCCGGGTTCCGGGGATCGACTGACGGGGAGATGACTCCATGCCGGAAGTGCAGGTTCGCCCACTCGAGCTGCGGCTGCCCGATGCGACCGTGTACGGCGACCTGGCCGTGCCGCCGCAGGCGCGCGGCCTGGTCGTCTTCGTACACGGCAGCGGCAGCAGCCGCCACAGCAGCCGCAACCGTTTCGTCGCCGAACAGCTCCAGCAGCGGGGATTCGCCACGCTGCTGTTCGACCTGCTGACCGAAGAAGAGGACCGGGATTACACGCGGCGCTTCGACATCCCCCTGCTGACCCGTCGCCTGCTGGACGTGACGGCGGCCGTGCGCAGCGGCACGCTGCTGCCCGGACCGCTGCCGATCGGCTACTTCGGCGCCAGCACCGGCGCGGCCGCGGCGCTGAACGGCGCCGCCGAGCCGGGCGCGCAGGTCTGCGCGGTGGTGTCGCGCGGGGGCCGCCCGGACCTGGCGATGGCACAACTGGCACAGGTGCGCGCGCCCACCCTGCTGATCGTCGGCGGCGACGATCACGATGTCCTCCGGCTCAACCAATCGGCCTATGCCCGGCTCGCGGGCACCAGGAAGCTTGCGGTCGTGCCGGGTGCAACACACCTGTTCGAGGAGCCGGGTAAGCTGGAGCAGGTGGCACGGCTGGCCGGTGACTGGTTCGTCCGGCACTGTACCGGGCAGGCCGCGCCGGCAGCCGACACGCAGTGACCGGCATTGCGCCGGAAAGCAGGAGAGGGCCTGTGCAATATCCAATGCGGCCGATGCCGGCCGGACTCGAAGCCCTGCCGGACCTGGCGCTGAACGTGCGCTGGACCTGGAGCCACGCATCCGACAAGCTGTGGCAGGAACTGGCGCCGGACGTGTGGGCGGCGACGCGAAACCCCTGGCTGATCCTGCAGATCGTCCCGCAATCGCGCCTGGACGAATGCGCGCGCAGCGAGGCGTTCCGCGCCAACGTGGCGCGGATGGCGGCGCTGCGCGCGGAGTACCTGAGCCACCCCACCTGGTCCAGCCAGTGCGAGCCGCTGAGGCCGCCGCTGGTGGCTTATTTCTGCCTCGAGTTCGGCTTTGCCGAGGCGATGCCGCTCTACGCGGGCGGCCTGGGCGTGCTCGCAGGCGACCACCTGAAGACTGCGAGCGACCTCGGCATTCCCATGGTCGGGGTCGGCCTGCTGTACAGCGAGGGCTATTTCCGGCAGGTGCTGGACGCCGAAGGCAACCAGCAGGAGCTGTTCCCGCCGAACGCGCCGAGCACGCTGCCCATCACGCCGGCGCTGGACGCCTCGGGCGCGCAGCTGTTCATCCCGCTGGCGCTGCCGGGCCGCTCGCTGACGGTGCGTGTCTGGCAGGTGCAGGTCGGGCGCGTGCCGCTGCTGCTGCTGGACTGCAACGACCCGCGCAACAGCCCGGCCGATCGCGGCATCGCCGCCACGCTGTACCCGGCGGGGCTGGAGACGCGCTTCGTCCAGCAGATGGTATTGGGCATCGGCGGCTGGCGTGCGCTGCAGGCGCTCGGCTATGCGCCGGAGGTCTGCCACATCAACGAGGGCCACGCCGCGCTCGTCACCATCGAGCGCATCCGCTGGCTGATGCGCGAGAAGTCTCTCGGATTCGAGCAAGCCTTGTGGGCGACGCGCCCGGGCAATGCCTTCACCACGCACACGCCGGTGGCGGCGGCGTTCGACACCTTTCCCGCCGAGCTGGTGCTCAAATATCTGCGCGGCTACCTGGCCGAATCCGCCATCGGCGAGCGCGATCTCCTGGCCCTGGCCAGCCGCGATCCGCACGATCCCCGCGAGCACTTCAATCCCTCCTATCTCGCGCTGCGCACCTGCGGCAGGATCAATGCCGTCAGCCAGGTGCACGCCGACGTCAGCCGGCAGCTGTTCCTGCACGTCTTCGCCCGGCGCCCGGTGTCCGAGGTGCCCATCGGCCATATCACCAACGGCGTGCACGTGCCGTCATGGGATTCGGCCTGGGCCGACGAAGTATGGACGCAGGCCTGCGGCAAGCATCGCTGGCATGGCGGCATCGAAGAGCTGGCGCCGCCGATCGACGCGCTGGACGACCGTGTATTGTGGGACCTGAAAAGCCGGGAACGCAGCGACTTGGTGCGCTACGTCAGGCAGCGCCTGGGGCAGCAACTGCGCCAGCGCGGCATCGACGGGCAATGGCTGGACGAGGCCGCACACGTGCTGGACCCGAACGCGCTGACCATCGGCTTTGCGCGCCGATTCACCGCCTACAAGCGCCCCAACCTGCTGCTGCACGATCCCGACCGCCTGGCACGCCTGCTCGGCAGCAGCCAGCGCCCGATGCAGCTGATCGTCGCCGGCAAGGCGCATCCGCAGGACGAGGCCGGCAAGGCGATGATCCGGCAGTGGGTACAGTTCTGCCGGCGCCCGGACGCGCGCGCGCGCGTGGTGTTCCTGGAGGATTACGACATCGACCTGGCGCGCGAGCTGGTCAAGGGCATCGACGTCTGGATCAACACGCCGCGCCGGCCCTGGGAAGCCTGCGGCACTTCCGGCATGAAAGTGCTGGTCAACGGCGGGCTCAACCTGTCGGAGCTCGACGGCTGGTGGGCGGAGGCCTATTCGGACAAGGTCGGCTGGAAACTCGAGAGCAGCATCACGGGCGACGAGTCCAGCGTCAATGCCGGCGAAGCGGAAATGCTCTACCGCCTGCTCGAGGAGAAAATCCTGCCGCTGTTCTACCAGCGCAATGCCGAAGGCATCGCCCAGGGCTGGGTGGCGATGATGCGCGCCAGCATGTCGACGCTGGCACCGCGCTTCAGCAGCAACCGCATGCTGCACGAGTATTTCCAGTCGGTCTACTGCCCGGCGGGGGCCGCATTCGCACGGCGCTGCGCGGACAACGCGCGGCTGGCCGGCGAGCTGCGCGCCTGGGAAACGTCGCTGCGGGCCGGCTGGCACGAGATCCGCCTGAGCAATTACGAGTGCCGCCGCAGCGGCGACCGCCTGGTCTGCAGCGCGCACGTCTACCTCGGCGAAATCGCGCCCGAGGGCGTGGCCGTGGAGCTCTACGCGGACCCGTCGAACAGCGGCCCGCCCGAAACCCATGTCCTGGAGCGCCGCGCGGCGATCAGCGGCGCGATGAACGCTTTCGTCTATGGCGCGGAATTCGGCACGGCGCGCCCGGCCGGCGACTTCACGCCCCGCGTCGTACCCCATCATCCCGATGCCATGGTGCCACTGGAAATCGACCTGATCCATTGGGATTCGCCGGCTTGATCCGCATTGAGGTGCCGGCAGGCTGCCGGTGCAAAAATCAACCCGTGTCCGCAGGGCCAATGCATGGCGGCGACGGACGCCGGCTTGCCCTTGCGCCGGGAATTCCAGCCGATCGCCGGCGGCGGCGGCCGGATCGACGCGACGCGGCAGCCTTGGCGGGTGCTACCGGCGCAGTTGCGTAACTGCGGCGAACCTTGTTATAGAACCCGGCAGCGCCTGGTCTGCACGGATGCCGGCTGCGGCTGGCGCTCGGGTTGCGTGACCGTGCGCGCCGAATGGCGCCGCACAAGGAACAGCAGCCCGCGCCGGGAACAGGGGTCCGTGGGATTCGCCGCAGCTCAGGATGTGCGCGCCGGAGGTATTCGATGCAGTCGCGAAGATTCGTCAGCCTGCTCACCCGCGACACCCTCGCGCTGGTGCTGGCCGGCGGCCGCGGCACACGGCTGGGCGGCCTGACCACCCATCGCGTCAAGCCCGCGGTGCCGTTCGGCGGCAAATACCGGCTGATCGATTTCCCCCTGTCCAACTGCATGAATTCGGGGATCCGCCGGGTGGGCGTGCTGACCCAGTACAAGGCGCACTCCCTGATCGGCCACCTGGGCGACGCCTGGAGCTTCCTGCGGCGCGAGTTCAACGAATTCGTCGAAATCCTGCCGGCCCAGCAGCGCACCGGCCCCGGCTGGTACGAAGGCACGGCCGATGCCGTGTACCAGAATATCGAGGTGATCCGCGAGCACGCGCCGCAGTACGTGCTGGTGCTGGGCGGCGACCACGTCTACAAGATGGACTACGGCACCATGCTCGGCTACCACGTCGACCGCGGCGCCGACGTCACCGTCGGCTGCATCGAGGTGCCGCTGGCGGAGGCGCGCTCGCTTGGCGTCATGGCCACCGGCGCCGGCGGGCGGGTGACCGGATTCGAGGAAAAACCGGCCTGTCCCTGCCCCATCCCGGGCAAGGCGGACTGCGCGCTCGCGTCGATGGGCATTTACGTGTTCAACACCCAATACCTGCTGGACCTGCTGCACGAGGACCGCGCCAAGGCCGGCTCGAGCCACGACTTCGGCAAGGACCTGCTGCCGTCCGCGGTGTCCGCGGGCGGCCGGGTGCATGCGTTCGCGTTCCGCGACCTGCAGGGCAACGCGCAGGGCTATTGGCGCGACGTCGGCAACCTCGACTCCTACTGGAGCGCCAACCTGGAGCTGACCGACGTCACCCCGCCGCTGGACCTGTACGACAACGACTGGCCGATCTGGACTTACCAGGAGCAGGCCCCGCCGGCCAAATTCGTGTTCAACGACGACGGCCGGCGCGGCGTGGCGGTGGATTCGCTGATCTCGGGCGGCTGCATCGTTTCCGGAGCCAGCGTCAACCGCTCGCTGCTGTTTCCCTTCGCGCGCGTGGACAACCAGAGCGAGCTGCACGAGTGCGTGGTGCTGTCCAGGGTGCGCATCGGCGCGCGCTGCCGGATCCGGCGTGCGATCATCGAGGCGGGCTGCCGGATTCCGCCCGGCGAAGTCATCGGCGAAGACCCGGCAGCGGACCGCCGGCGCTTCGAAGTCAGCGAACAGGGCATCGTGCTGGTGGTGCCCGAGATGCTGGGGCAGGAGCCGCCGGGCGTGCGCTGAGCCGGCGCCCCGCTACGCTACAAGCACCACCGGGCAATCGACCCGCTCGAGCAGCAGGTCGAGCGCTTCGGCCCCCACCAGGGCGGCGGGCGCCACCAGCAGAGCGGGGCGCAGTGAACGGCAGGCGGCGGCAAGGTCGGCCGCTCCCCGCCAGGCGACGCGTTCGACGGCCGCTTCGGTGCCCGCGGTCAGCTCCGCCTCGATCCGCCGCACGGCGGCCTCCAGCGGTTCCGCCGGCTTGCCCGGATCTTCGACCGCGACGATGCGCGCGGCCGCGCCCGCACCGGCCCAGCGCCCGCGGCCGCGCCGCCCGACAACGAACAGGTCCGCTTCCTCGCGCAGTTCGAGCGCGGCCCGCACGCCCACGCCGCGGACGGTGCGGAACGAAGTGCGCACGCCCTCGGCGCCGGCCTTGCGCTCGATCTCGGCCTGCATGCGCTGCGCCTGGCGGCGCAGCCGCGCCTGCATCAGCGCCGAACCGACTGGCCGCTCCTCGCCGGCGTGCGCCATGATCTCGCACGCGAACGGCAGTGCGGCGGCACGCAGCAGGTTCAGGTCCTCGATCAGCACGCCGGCGAGCTCCGCCCTGCGGCTTTGCGCCAGGCGCAGCGCCAGCTCCACTGCCCCGGCGTGCTCGCCCAGGTGCTCCAGCGCCAGGACAATGCGGCCCGCCGCCGCGCCTTCAGTCCCCGGCTTCACGGTCCTTGTCCGTTGCGCCGCGGCGGCCCAGGTGCCGGCGCAGCTTTGCCCAGTGCGCGAGCCGCTCCAGCACGCGCGCGTTGACGCTGCCTTGCGGATACCCGCCTTGTCCGTCCGCCGCGCCGGCCGGCACGCCGCTCAGGATCTGCAGGGCTTCGTCGATCTGCGACACGGCGTAGACGTGGAACCTGCCCTCGCGCACAGCCTCCAGCACGTCGCGGCGCAGCATCAGGTGCATGACGTTGGAGGCCGGGATGATGACGCCCTGCGTGCCGCTCAGGCCGCGGGCACGGCAGATGTCAAAGAAACCCTCGATCTTTTCGTTGACGCCGCCGATGGCCTGGATCGCACCGTGCTGGTTGATCGAGCCGGTGATGGCGAGGTCCTGCCGCAGCGGGCAGCCGGACAGGCAGGACAGCAGCGCGCACGACTCCGCAGCGGAGGCGCTGTCGCCGTCGATCATCCCGTACGACTGCTCGAACACCAGGCTCGCCGACAGCGACAGCGGCTGGTTCTGGCCAAAGCGGTTGGCGACGAACGACGACAGGATCAGCACGCCCTTGGAGTGGATCGGCTGGCCCAGCTTCACCTCGCGTTCGATGTCCACCACGTCGCCTTCGCCGAGCCGCGCCGTCGCCGTGATGCGCGAAGGATGGCCGAAGGCGTGCTTGCCCAGGGCGATCACCGCCAGGCCGTTGACCTGCCCCAGCGCCGTGCCGGCGGTGTCGATCAGGCGCACGCCGCGCAGGATCATTTCCTGCATGCGCTCCTGCAGCTGGTCGCCGCGGTGGATGCCGGCGGCCACCGCCTGCTCCACGTGCGCCGCGCCTACGACGCCGCTGCCGGCGGCGCGCGCCCAGTGGTCGGCCTCGCGCATCAGGTCCAGCATGCCGCCGACGTCCAGCGAGAGCTTTTCGCTGTCGTCGACGCGACGCGCGGCCTGCTCGATCAGCCGCGCCACCGCGGCGCGATCCAGCGGCAGCAGCTGTTCGCGCCGCTGCAGCGTGGCCAGCAACCGCGCGTAAAGCAGGCTGCTTTCGGGCGTGCGCGCCGTGTCCTCGGAGAAATCCGCCTCCACCTTGAACAGCGCCGGGAACTCCGGGTCGTACTGGCTCAGCAGGTAGTACAGCAGGCGCTCGCCGATCAGCACCACCTTGACGTCCAGGGCGATCGGCTCGGGCTCCAGGGAGATGGTGCTGGCCAGGCTCAGCATCTGCTCGAGCGATTCCATGCGCATCTCGCGCGCACGCAGCGCGCGCTTGAGGGCGTCCCAGGCAAACGGATTGGTCAGCAGCTTGCGCGCGTCCAGCACCAGGCTGCCGCCGTTGGCGCGATGCAGGGCGCCGCCCTTGATCAGGGTGAAGTCCGTCAGCAGCGTGCCGAACTGCGCCATGTGCTCGATGCGGCCGACCAGGTTCTGGTAGGTGGGATTGTCCTCGTACACCACCGGCGCGCCCTTGCGCCCGCCGTTGTCGACCAGCACGTTGACGTAGTAGCGGTTGAACGGCGTGATCGTATGGGCATCGGCGGGCAGCTTGTTCTCCGCCGCGAACTTGCGGAAGTCGTCGACGTGCTCGAGGATGTCCTGGCGCGCTTCGGCCAGGAACGCCGTGACCGCCGGCAGCGCCGCATAGCGGCTCTCCAGCTCGGAGAAATGCAGGTCCACCTGGTGCCGCGCCACGTCCTCGTTGAGCTTCTCCATGCGCCGCGCGTGCTCGCGCTGCAGCCCCGCCGCCTGCTGCATGGCCTGGCGCAGGTTCTGTCGCACCTCCTCCGAGGCCTTCTTGATCTGTTCCTTGCGCTCCTCCGGCAGGCGGTCGAAATCGGCCGGCTCCATCACCTCGCCGCCGCCGTCCTTCACCGGGGCGATGGTGTATCCCACCGGCGTGCGCATCAGCAGGATCTTCTTGTCGCCGGCCTCCTGCGCCACGCGGCCGAAGATATCCTCCTCCTGGGCCTTGAACTCGTCGCCGAGCTCCTGCACGCGGGCGCGGTATTCGTCGGTGTCGAAGGCGGCCGGCAGCACGATCAGCAGGTCGCGCACGAGGTTGTGCATGTCCGTCCGCAGCTGCGTGCCGATGCCGGCGGCCAGCCGCAGCACCCGCGGCCTGTGCGGCGCCTTGAAGTTGTTCACGTAGCACCAGTCCGGCGGCAGCGGCTCGCCGGCGCTGCGCGCCTCCAGGATCCTGTGCAGGGTATGGCGCTTGCCCAGGCCCGGCGAACCCATTACGTACAGGTTGTAGCCTTCGTGGCGGATGCCGATGCCGAACTGCAGCGCGCCCAGCGCGCGGCCCTGGCCCAGCGTCTCCTGCAGGTCCTCCAGCTCTGCCGTGGTGTCGAACGGCAGGGACGCGGGATCGCAGGCACGATACAGCTGCGCCGCGGTCAGCTCGTGGGAGTCGTTCATGGCGCCAACATCATAGCGAAGCGCCCGCATCGGCCATTGATTCAGGTCAAGCGCCCGATCGCCATACGCGCAGTACCTGGCGGCGCGCGCGCCAGTGACGCAGATCAATCCGCGATCCGCGCGCAGGCGCTAAGGTTAAGGCCTGCAAACCACTTAGCGCATCCGTCCACGCCAGGAGAGCCGACCATGCCGCCGTTGAGCCAGCAACAGAGCAACGAATTCAGCCGCATCCTCAAGAGCCGCTACCGCGAGCTGTGGAGCGACGTGCAGCGCGAGCTTGCCAACGCCCAGCCTTACAGCGAGATCGCCGGGGAGACGCACGATCTCGAGGACCAGGCCACCGCCGACGTGCTGGTGGACATCAACCTGGCGGACATCCATCGCAACATCGGCGAAATGCGCGACATCGAGTCCGCGCTGGAGCGCATCGTCGGCCTCAGCTACGGCACCTGCACCGATTGCGGCACCGATATCGGCCTCGACCGGCTGCGCGCCTGGCCCACGGCCAAGCGCTGCCAGCCGTGCCAGGGCCGCTACGAGCGGCAGCACGCCACGCCGAAGCACCCATCAATGTGATTTCGGCCGGCGCAGGCACCTGCTTGCGCCCCGGCGGAGCGGGCGTCAGCGCATGCACCGCTTGAGGAAATGCCGCAGCTCCGCCAGCGGCCGCGTGTTCAGCACGTCTTTCTTCTCGAGCCAGCCGCGGCGCGCCTGGCCGACGCCGTAGCGCAGGTTGTCGAAATCGCCGGTGCGATGCGCATCGGTGCTGACGCAGACCGGCACGCCGCGCTCGCTGGCGGCGCGGCAGTGCAGGTCGAACAGGTCCATCCGCTGCGGCTGCGCGTTCAGCTCCAGGCAGCAGCCGCGCGCGCGGGCCGCTTCGATCACCGCCGGCATGTCGACGTCGATGCCTTCGCGTTCGCCGATCAGGCGGCCGGTCGGATGCGCCAGGATGGCAAAGCGGCGGTGTTCCATGGCGCGCAGCAGCCGGCGGGTCTGGCGCGCCCGCGGCAGGTCGAAATAGCTGTGCACCGCACCCACCACCAGGTCCAGCTGGGCCAGCGCCTCGTCGGGCAGATCCAGGTCGCCGTTTTCAAGGATGTCGACCTCGATGCCCTTGAGCAGGGTGATGCCCCTGAGGCGCCGGTTGAGCGCGTCGATCTCCGCGCCCTGCCGCCGCAGCGCGGCTGCATCCAGGCCGTGCGCGACCTTGAGCCGCTGCGAGTGGTCGGTGATGGCCAGGTACTCCAGGCCCGCGGCGCGCGCCGCCTGCGCCATTTCCTCCAGGGTGTTGAAGCCGTCGGACGCACGGGTGTGGGCGTGCAGGTCGCCGCGCAGGTCGGCCCGCTCGACCAGGTGCGGCAGCCGCCCGCGGGCGGCTACTTCGATCTCGCCGCGGTCCTCGCGCAGCTCGGGCGGCACCGGCGCCAGGCCCAGTGCGCCGTACACCGAATCCTCGGTGCGGCCGGCGATGCGCCGGGAACCCTCGAACACGCCGTATTCGCTGAGCTTGAAGCCACGCTCCTGGGCGCGCTTGCGGATCGCGATGTTGTGCGCCTTGCTGCCGGTGAAGTACACCAGCGCCGCGCCGTAGGCCTGCGGTTCGATCGCCCGCAGGTCCACCTGCAGGCCCGAGCGCAGCACCACGCTGGCGCGCGCCGGCCCGCTGGCCAGCACTTCGGCGACTTCCGGGTACGCCTGGAAATGCCGCATCAGTTCTTCCGACGCCTGCGCGGCGGCGAGGATGTCGAGGTCGCCCACGGTGTCGCGCATGCGCCGGAAGCTGCCGGCAACGGTCACTTCCGCCACACCCGGCGCGCGCCGCAGGTACTCGGCCAGCTTTTCCGCTGCCGGCGCAACGGCGGCCAGCGGGAACCGCCGTCCGCCCTGCAGCCTGGCGCCGGCGGCCTGCAACAGCTTTTCCTGCAGCCTGGCGCCGAAGCCGTGCAGCTTGCCCAGGCGCCCGTCCTTGGCGGCGGCGTAAAGCTGCTGCGGCGTCTGCACGCCCAGCTCGTGATAGACGTGCCGCACGCGCGTGGGGCCCAGGCCGGGGATCGACAGGAGGTCCACCAGCACCGGCGGCACTTCCTTGCGCAGGCGCTCGCGCAGCGCGCAGCTGCCGGTCTGCACGATCTCGCCGATCTTGGCGGCCAGGTCCTCGCCGATGCCCGGCAGCTTGGGCAGCGCCTGGCCGCTGCCGAGCAGCGCGGCGATGTCCGGCGCGAAGCCGAGCACCGTGCGGGCGGCGTTGCGGTAGGCGCGGATGCGGAACGGATTCTGCTCCTCCAGTTCCAGCAGGTTGGCAATTTCCTCGAACACCGCGGCGATGTCGGCATTGCTCACCGCAGCCGCGCCGGCGCCGGGCCCCGGCCGCGGCGGGCGCTCAGGCGGGCGCGTGCGCGGCATGGCTCAAGCGCCGGCAGCGGCCGACAGCGCCTTGCCGCTCAATGGGACTCGATCTTGTCGAGCAGCGCCGAGATTTCACGGCTGAACCCGGCCGGCTTCACCGCCAGCACGTTGCAGGGGATGTAGTCGAGGATGCTCTCGGCCGTGCTGCCCATGATCAGGCGGTCCAGCGCCGTGCGGCGCGCGGTGCCCAGCACGACCACGTCGGAGCCGCTGCCCGCGGCGAAATCCGAAATGGCCGTGGCCGCCGGCCCTTCGAGGAAGTGGCGCCGTTCGGCCGGCACGCCGTGGGCGTCGGCCAGCGCCTGGAAGGCGTCGCGATGGCTTTGCCGCAGGGTTTCGCACAGCGACTCCGGCAGCACGGTCATGCCCACCGGCGCGGTGGCGGCGACCGCCGCCATGCCGTCGAAGGCGTGCACCAGGTGCAATTCGGCGTCGCACTGGATGGCCAGCGCCATGGCGGCCTTGACGATCTGCTCATTGAAATCCCGCGGCTGCCGGCCGGGATGGAACGGATCCACCGCGGCGATGATGCGCCGCGGCACGGCGTGGGCGATGCTGTTGACCAGCAGCAGCGGGGCCGGGCACAGGCGCAGCAGGTGCCAGTCCAGCGGCGTGAACAGCACGCGCTTGAGCACGGCCTCGTGCCGCACGTCCTTGACCACCAGGTCCGGCGACATTTCGATGACGTGCTGCAGGATGCCCTCGTACAGCGGATGCGCCCATACCGCCTCGGTGGTGACCTGGACGCCCTGCTGGCGCAACGCCTCGGCTTCCTGCTGCAGCCACGCGCGGCGCTGGCGCAGCAGCCCTTCCCGCGCCTCGTGCATGGCCTTGCGGTCCACCAAGCCGGCCAGCGCGATGGTCTCGCGGTATTCGAACAGGCTGATGTGCAGCGCCGCCGCGGTCGCGCGGGCCAGGGCGGCGGCGCGTTCGAATGCCGGTGTCCGGTGCATCGACGGATCGGCGACCAGCAGGATTTTCTGGATCTGGCTCATCACGGCTCCCGGCCGCGGACCGCGGCGGCCTTCTGTTGTTCCCTTACCATCATGCGGTTGCCGGGAAACGGCCTGCAAACGACCGCCATTCGTCCCCCGATACCCGCCCAGGATGCGGGCGGCAGCGGCGGCCGGCATTGACTCAAATCAATGGCCCGGCCGGGCCGCGCTTGACGTGGGTCAAGGCACTGCGGGCGGCGCTGCCCGATGCTGGCCGCAGGATCGTACCGGGCCCGAAAATCCCATGCTCAGCCCAGGCCATGAAGCGGTGCCAGCCGCCGGCGTCGAGACAGCGCACCACGCGGTGCGCCTGCGCGCCTGGCAGGTGCTCGCGGCGATCGCCGTGGCGGCGGCGCTGATCGCAGGGGCGGTCTGGTGGGTGCGCGCGCCGCGGGCGGCGCCCAGCTACGTCACCGTGCCGGTGTCGCGCGGAGCGGTGGCGCGCGCGGTTTCGGCCAGCGGCACGGTGAATCCGCAGCTCACCATCATCGTCGGCTCCTATGTGTCCGGCGTGATCCAGGCGCTTTACTGCGACTACAACACGCGGGTGAAAAAAGGGCAGATCTGCGCGACCATCGACCCGCGCCCCTACCAGACCCAGGTGGACCAGGCCGCCGCCGAGCTGGGCACCGCGCAGGCGCAGCTGGTGAAGGACCGCGCCAGCCTGGCTTACGCGCGCGCCGCCCACGCACGCACCCTGGCGCTGGTCAAGGACGGTTACGTGACGCAGGACGCGGTCGACAACGCCCTCAGCGCGCTGGACCAGGCGCGGGCGCAGGCCGACCTGGACACGGCGGCGATCAACCAGAAGAAGGCCTCGCTGAAGGCCGCCCAGGTGAACCTGGAGTACACCCACATCGTCTCGCCGGTCGACGGCACGGTGGTGTCGCGCAACGTGACGATCGGCCAGACCGTGGCGGCGAGCTTCCAGACGCCGACGCTGTTCCTGATCGCCACCGACCTGACGCGCATGGAGGTCGACACCAACGTCAGCGAAAGCGACATCGGCGGCCTGCGCCTCGGCAACAAGGCCAGCTTCACGGTGGAAGCCTTCCCCGGCCGCGCGTTCGCCGGCACGGTCACGCAGATCCGCCAGGCGCCGCAGACCGTGCAGAACGTCGTCACCTACGACGTCATCGTCGGCGTCGAAAACAACGACCAGTCCCTGATGCCCGGCATGACCGCCACCACGCGGATCGTCACGCAGGCGCGCGACGACGTCCTGCGCGTTCCGGACCAGGCCTTGCGCTATGCCCCGGCCGGCGCGCCGGCGGCGCCCGCCGGCACGCAGCGCCTGTGGGTGCTGCGCGGCGGCAAGCCGCAGGCGGTGGCCGTCACCCTGGGGCTGGACGACGACGCCTACTCGGAAGTCACCGGCGGCGCACTCAAGGCCGGCGATGCGGTCATCGTCGGCGAGCAGCGCGCCGACGCCGCCAAGGGCGCGTCGCCGTCGCTCCGCTTCGGCCTGTAGGGCGCCGCCGCCATGGCCGACACCGTCATCAGCGCCCGCAGCCTGGGCCGCGTCTACCGCATGGGCGACTCCCAGGTGCATGCGCTGGACGGCGTGAGCCTGGAAATCGGCCGCGGCGAATTCGTCGCCATCATGGGCTCGTCCGGCTCCGGCAAGTCCACGCTGATGAACGTGCTCGGCTGCCTGGACCGTCCGGACAGCGGCCAGTACCTGTTCGAGGGCGTGGACGTGGCGCGCCTGAGCGAGCCGGAGCTGGCGCGCCTGCGCAGCGAGCGGCTCGGCTTCGTTTTCCAGACCTTCAACCTGCTGGCCCGCACCAGCGCGATCGAGAACGTCGCCCTGCCGCTGTTCTACTGCCAGGACGGGCGCGCCGGCCACGCCCAGCGCATCGCGCGGGCGCGTGAAGCGCTGCGCACGGTCGGCCTGGCCGACCGCGAGCGCAACAACCCGGGCCAGCTTTCCGGCGGTCAGCAGCAGCGGGTGGCCATCGCCCGGGCCCTGATCAACCGCCCGGGCGTGGTGCTGGCCGACGAGCCGACCGGCAACCTCGACACGCGCACCTCGCACGAGATCATGGAAACCCTGCGCACGCTCAACCGCGGGCAAGGCGTCACCGTGGTGGTGGTGACGCACGAGCCGGACATCGCCGACTGCATGGACCGCGTCATCACCATGCGCGACGGCCGCATCGTGTCGGACCAGCGCAAGGCCGGCGCCGTGCCGCCGGCGCCGCCGGGCGCAGCCGCGCCGGCGCCAACCGCTGCGCCGGGCGCCGGCGGGTCCGCCACGCTGCCTTCGTGGTCGTTCGCCAAGATGATCCTGGGCAGCGCGGCGCAGGCCATCGCCCGCAACAAGATGCGCTCGGCGCTGACCATGCTGGGCGTGTTCATCGGCGTGGCGGCGCTGATCGCCATGGTCGCGGTCGGCCAGGGCGCCAACGCCGCGGTCAGGAAACAGATCGAGAGCCTGGGCACCAACCTGATGGTGGTGCTGCCCGGGGCGACCACCGCCGGCGGCGTGCGCGCCGGCGCCGGCAGCGCCTCCACGCTGACCGTGGGCGACGCGCTGGCGATCCGCCGCGAAGACCCGGCGGTGGGCGCGGTCAGCTACCTCATCCGCCAGGTCGGCCAGGTGCAGTACGCCAACCAGAACTGGAGTACCAGCATCCAGGGCGTCAGCACCAGCTACCTGGACACCGCCAACTGGCACATCGCCGCCGGGCGCGCCTTCACCGAGGACGACGACCGCAACGCGGCCAACGTGGCGCTGATCGGCGACACCGTCTACCGCCAGCTGTTCGGCGGTTACGAGAACCCGGTCGGCGCGCTGATCCAGGTCAAGGGCACGCCGGTGCGCGTGATCGGCCTGCTCGCCTCCAAGGGACAGACTTCGTTCGGCCAGGACCAGGACGACGTGCTGATGATTCCCCACGGTACCGCGGAGCGCAAAGTGCTGGGCGTGGCCGCGCCGAGCCAGTCGGCGTCGGCCAACCCGTATTTCCCGGCGGTGGCGAATCCCTATGGCACCGTGCCGCGCCTGACCGGCTACGTCAACCAGATCTACGTCCAGGCCGCCAGTGCCGACACCCTGCAGGCGGCGCTGGCGCAGGTCAGCGCCACGCTGACGCGCCGCCACCGTATCGAGCCGGGCGCGACGGCCGACTTCTCGGTGCGCAACTTGAGCCAGATCGCGCAGACCGCCGAGAGCAGCAGCCGGATCATGGCGCTGCTGCTGGCCGTCATCGCCTCCATTTCGCTGCTGGTGGGCGGCATCGGCATCATGAACATCCTGCTGGTGTCGGTGACCGAGCGCACGCGCGAGATCGGCCTGCGCATGGCCATCGGCGCGCGGCGGCTGCACGTGCTGCTGCAGTTCCTGGCCGAAGCCGTGCTGCTGAGCGTCACCGGCGGTGCCGCCGGCATCGTCAGCGGCGTCGCCGTGTCCGCGGCGATCTCGGCGCTGTCGCGCTGGCCCACGCAGCTTTCGGGTGCGGCGATCGGCGGCGGTTTCCTGTTTTCGGCGGCGGTCGGCATCTTCTTCGGCTACTACCCGGCGCGCAAGGCTTCGCGGCTGAACCCGATCGAGGCGCTGCGCTATGAGTAGAGGCGGCGCTTCGTCGAGTTGGTGCGGACCACGCCGCTGCCGCCGGTGGCGACAGCGGCGCTCCGCCGACCGCCCCATCGGGCTAATCGTCGCGCTTCACCACGATGGCGTTGTGCACCGCGCGCACGCCGTCGGTATTGCGGGCGATCACCTCGGCCTGCTCCGCCGCTTTCTGGCTGTGTGCGGTGCCGCTCAGCACCACCACGCCGGCGCGGTCGGTATCGACGTGGATCTTCGCCAGGCTGGCCAGATGGTCGGCCGCCAGCTTGGTCTTGATCTTTGCGGTGATCGCCGAATCGTCGACGAAGGCGCCGGGATGCGAACGATCCGTATCCGGATCGTCGGGCCCCAGGGCCAGGGCCAGCGGGGGCGCCAGCGCTCCCGCGAACATCAGACAGCCGACGCAGAACAGTTTGTTCATGTTGACCTCCAAGCGTTGTGGGATCGCCGATCCGGCCTGGCGGAAGCTGCCTGCGGCAATGCCCGTTCGGATTACGCCATGCGGGCATGGCCAGACCGCGACGCATGACTATGGGATGCGGCCGCAGACAGGAAAGTTCCGGCGCGCTGCCCGCACCGCGGCCGCGGCATGAGTGGCCACAGCCCCCCGCCGACGCCTGCAGGGCCTGGATCAAAGCCGATCGCCGGCTATTTCTCCGATCGCTTGTGGCGGCCGGACTTCCCTGCCCTGGAGACAGCATCCCGTCGCATCGGGCGGTTGTTCCATCCGCGTCGGCGATCCGCGCCGACGGCGACCCGGCAAAGGCGCGAGCGGCGCAGGCGTCTGCCCTCCAAATTCTGCTGATCCCCACCTGATCCCCCTGATCGCCTGAACTGAGCGAACAACGGTTAAGCACTTGCTTAATCATTTCCCTTGCGTATACTTAAGCATATGCTTAACCAAAGCGCTGCGCTCGACGCCACCTTCCAGGCCCTCGCCGACCCGGCGCGGCGCTCCATGCTGTCGCGCCTGAGCTTCGGCCCCACCTCGGTGAGCGAGCTGGCGCGCCCCCTGAAGATGTCGCTGCCGGCAGTGATGCAGCACTTGGCGGTGCTGGAGGCATCCGGGCTGGTGCGCACGCGCAAGCTCGGGCGCGTGCGTAGCTGCCGGATCGAGCCGCGAGGCCTGAGCCTCGCCGAGCGGTGGCTCAACCAGCGTCGCACCGAATGGGAGCAGCGCTTCGACCGGCTCGGCGACTACCTGGAAACCATGAAGAAGGAGACCCGCGACCATGGCCAATAAGCCGGATGCGCAGCCTCGGTCCTTCACGCTGCGCCGGACTTTCTCCGCCACACCGGAGCAGGTATTTCGCGCCTGGAGCAGCGCCGGGCACTTGCGCCACTGGTTCTGCCCCGACGCATTTTCGGTGGCGGAAGCCGAAGTGGAATTCCGCGTGGGCGGCGTCTTCAACATCTGCATGCGCACGGCCGATGGCGAGGACCACTGGACCAACGGCCGTTTCCTGGAAATCCAGCCGCACAGCCGCCTGGTTATCGAGATGGAGCCGCGCGTCGCCGGGGGCCAGCCGCTGTTCCGTGCGCATACGGCGGTCGGTTTCGAGGCCACGCCGCAGGGTACCGTCATGACGCTGGAGCAGCGCTACACCCCGCTCGATCCCGCCGCCGCGTCGATGATCGAAGGCGCGCCGCGCGGCTGGGCGCAGACCCTGGAACGCCTGGCGCAAGAGGTCAAACGCATCAAGGGCCTGGCACCGTTCGTGCGCTCCGCGGTGCACGCCACCTTTCGCATTGAGCGCATCTACCCCGCCACGCGCACGCAGGTCTACCGGGCGCTGACCGATCCGGAGGCCAAGTCGAAATGGTTTACCGGCGGCTCCGGCTACACCGTGTTGCTGCGCGAAATGGAGGTGCGCCCCGGCGGCCGCGAAACCCTCAAGGGACGCTGGGAAAACGGCCTGGAGACCACTTTTGCGGCGGTGTACTACGACGTGGTGCCCGAAGAGCGCCTCGTCTACGCCTACGACATGTACATGGACGAGCGCAAGCTTTCGGTTTCGCTGGCCACCTTCGAGATTCAGGATGCGGACGGCGGCACCCGCCTGGTGCTGACCGAGCAGGGTGCCTTCCTGGACGGCTACGACGACGCCGGTGCGCGCGAGCACGGTTCCGGCCTGCTGCTGGACGCCCTCGGTGCCTCGCTGCGCGCGGCTGCCATGAATTGAGATCAGTGCCTGCTCGCATTTGCACCCCCGGATCCGATGCAGACAACAGGATGGCTTGAATCCCGCCTGACCGGCTTCGGCCAGCATCTCCGCGCGCAAGTACCGTCGGGTGCCTGTGTCGTACCCACCGCCAAGGACCTACATCCGATGAATCACAATTCGACACCGGGCTATTTGATCGCGCAGATCGACGTCAAGGACTATCCTGAATACATACGACGCTATGGCATGCCCGCCAATGCACTACTGCAGAAATATGGCGCGGAGCCATTGGTCGCATCGGCGGCGGCGCAAATCGTGGAAGGCAGCGCGGGCGGAAATTGGACCGTGGTCATCCGGTTCCCGAGCCTTGCGGCCGCCGATGCCTTCTACAACTCCGCAGAGTACCAGCCGCTGAAATCGCTTCGTGTGAATGCGCTTACGAATAGCGGGTCGATCCTGATCGTCGGCGGGTTCGATGCCAATGCACTGCCGGTTTGATCCGAACGCGCATCACCGTCGCCGAAAATCCGGAAAGGGCTGGGCTGACCCGGAGTTTTACGGGCAGCCACGATCCCGCAAGGAATGCTCGGGACCGTCCTCGGATGCTTTGCTGGAGCCGGGAGCCGGCGAACCCTACGCGATTTTCCCGCAGACGTGAGCCGTTTCCGGGCGGTCAGGCCCGCGCCTCGGCAAAATCGGTTGTGCTGCCAACGGTTTCCCAGCGGTCGATATCGGCCGCGAGCCGCTGCAGCTTGGCGCGGGCGCGCTCGATGGCGTCGCGGCCGACGACCAGGTGCAGCGGCGGGTCGTCCGACAGTGCGGCCTGCATGATCACCGCCGCGCCGCGCGCCGGGTCGCCGGCCTGGTGGCCGGAGAGCTTGCCCAGGCGGCTCACCACGGCGCCGGCGGTGCCGGCGTAATCCTCGATGCGCACCGCCGTGCTGCGCAGGGAATGCGCCGACAGGAAATCGGTGCGGAACGCGCCCGGCTCCACCAGCATCACCTTCACGCCGAGCGGCGCCAGCTCCTGCGCCAGGCTTTGCGACAAGCCTTCCAGCGCGCTCTTGGCCGCGGCGTAAAAGGCCGAGCCGCCCATCGGCGCCAGGCCGGCGATGGAAGAAATATTGACGATGCAGCCGCTGCGCTGGGCGCGCAGGAACGGCAGCGCGGCCTTGATCACCTGCACCGGCGCGAAGAAGTCCACCTCGAACAGGTGCCGGTATTGCTCCTCGGCGGTCTCCTCCATGGCGCCCAGCAGGCCGTAGCCGGCGTTGTTGACCACCACGTCCAGCCGGCCGCAGATCGCCTGCGCGTTCGCCACCACCGCTTTCACCTGCGCCGCGTCGGTGACTTCCAGCGGCAGCACGTGCAGATCGCCGGCGCCCACCGGCTGCTCGCTCGCACCGCTGCGGGTGGTGCCGACCACCGTGTCGCCGCGGGCCAGTGCCGCGCGGGCCAGCTCCAGGCCCAGGCCGCGCGAGATACCGGTGATGAACCAGACTTTCCCTGAGTTGCTCATGA
>JADHNH010000165.1 GCA_016779605.1 Nevskia sp.
CTCAAAGCCCCACCCGTCTGATACTCCGTCACCCGCGTTTCGAAGAAGTTCTTCTCCTTCTTGAGGTCCATCACCTCGCTCATCCACGGGAACGGGTTCTCCGCGCCGGGGTAGAGCTGCTTCAGCCCGATCTGGGCGCAGCGGCGGTTGGCGACGAACTTCAGGTATTCGTTGAACTGGCTGGCGTTCAGGCCCAGCACGCCCCTTGGCATGGTGTCATGGGCATAGCGGATTTCCAGCTCGGTGGCTTCGGCGATCATGCCCAGGATTTCCTGCTGGAACGCTTGCGTCCACAGGTGCGGGTTTTCGATCTTGATCTGGTTGATCACGTCGATGCCGAAGTTCATGTGCATGGACTCGTCGCGCATGATGTACTGGATCTGCTCGGACACGCCCACCATCTTGTTGCGGCGGCCAAAGCTGAGCAGCTGCACGAAGCCCACGTAGAAGAAAATGCCTTCGAACACCACGTAAAAGGCGATGAGGTCGCGCAGCAGGCGCTGGTCCATTTCCGGCGTGCCGGTGTGAAACTCCTGGTCGGCCAGGCTCTGCGTGTAGGGCAGGCTCCAGGCGGCCTTGTCGTGGATGCTGGGCACTTCGCGGTACATGTTGAACACTTCCGCTTCGTCCAGCCCCAGGCTTTCGATGCAGTACTGGTAGGCGTGGGTGTGGATGGCCTCCTCGAACGCCTGGCGCAGCAGGTACTGGCGGCACTCGGGGTTGGTGAGGTGGCGGTACACGGCCAGCACCAGGTTGTTGGCCACCAGGCTGTCGGCGGTGGAGAAAAATCCCAGGCTCCGCTTGATGATGGTGCGCTCGTCCTCGGTCAGGCCCTTGGGATCCTGCCACATGGCGATGTCCGCGGACATGTTGATTTCCTGCGGCATCCAGTGGTTGTTGCAGGCGTCCAGGTATTTCTTCCAGGCCCATTCGTACTTGAACGGCACCAGCTGGTTCAGGTCCGCGCGGCAGTTGATGATCTTCTTGTCGTCCACCTGGATGCGGCGGGCGCCCATTTCCAGCGCTTCCAGGCCGGTGGCGCCGGACTCGACGCGGGCCTGCGGGTGGGTGAGCCGGAACTCGGCCGGTTCGGGCACGCGGATCTGCGCCGGCGGCGGCTCGCTCACCGGCTGGGCGAACAGGGCGCGGCTGGGCGCCTTGGCCGGCGCGGCGTGCGCCGCGGGCGCGCGGGTGATGGCCGGGGCCGGGGTGCTGGGTACGTCGTCCCATTCGAGCATGTAGCGTTCTCCGTGAATCTTTGTTGTGCTGTTGACGGCTTATAGGGTGTGGCTGCGGCGCTTGGGTGCTTAGGCGCGGCGCGGGTGTTGGCGGGATTTACTCCGGGCTGGCTTACCCCTCCCCTGGCCCCTCCCTCAAGGGGAGGGGGAATGTGCGGGAAAGGGGGAGGGACGGCCGGGAGGAGCGCGTGAAGGCGGCGAGGGGCAAACTGGAGAGGGGAACTTTGCGGATCAAATCCCTCTCCCTCTTGCGAGGGAGAGGGCACCGCACCACCACTCCCCGGTACACTGCGGCGGGCCTGCGGGGCAGGCCCGGTGCCCGCTTAACGGCTGTGCGCCGTTACCCCGTTAAACGTCTGCCGCCACGTCTTCGCTCGCCGCTGGGATGTGCTTAGTCCTCCTGCATTGTGTCTCAGGTTTGCGCAAAGCGCACGCTTTTTTGCCGCCACGTTTTCGCGGCACGCGCGCCAGGGGCGCGGCGGGCCTTAAGAAAAAAGGAGGCGGAGCCAGCCATACCGCCGGCTGGCTCCCCCACCGCTGCGAAAGCGCTTGCGCGGGCCGCCGGCACTATTGGCAGGCCTCGCATTCCGGGTCCAGGATCGAGCACACCTTGGCGCCGCCCGTCTCGGTGGCCGCCGGGGCGGCGGCGCGCGGCGCGGCCTTGGCGGCCACGCCGCCGCCCTCGCCGGCGTTGCCCACCACGTTCAGGCGGTGGTCGGTGATGGTGGTCTTCTCGGCGTGGGTGGCGCCCAGGGTGCGCAGGTAATAGGTGGTCTTCAGGCCCGAGCTCCACGCGTACTTGTACAGCTCGTCCAGCTTCTTGCCGGAGGGCTGCGCCATGTACAGGTTGAGGCTCTGCGCCTGGTCGATCCACTTCTGCCGCCGGCTGCCGGCGTCCACCAGGCGCCTGGCGTCGATCTCGAAGGCGCACTTGTAGAGCTCCTTCAGCTCCGCCGGCACGCGGTCGATCTTCTGCACGCTGCCGTCGAAATACTTGAGGTCGTGCACCATCACCTCGTCCCACAGGCCGAGCTTCTTCAGGTCGTTCACCAGGTATTCGTTGACCACGGTGAACTCGCCGGAGAGGTTCGACTTCACGTACAGGTTCTGGTACGTGGGCTCGATGGACTGCGACACGCCGGCGATGTTGGCGATGGTCGCGGTGGGCGCGATCGCCATGGTGTTGCTGTTGCGGATGCCCACGCTCTGCACGCGCGCGCGCAGGCCGTCCCAGTCGAAGGCGCCGCTGGGCGCGGTGTCCTGCTGCAGGTAGGCGCCGCGGTGCTCGGCGAGGATCCTGATCGAGTCGATCGGCAAGATGCCCTGGCTCCACAGCGAGCCCTTGAAGCTGCTGTAGGCGCCGCGCTCCTCCGCTAGGTCCGTGCTGGCCTTGATGGCGAAGTAGCTCACCGCCTCCATGCTTTCGTCGGCGAACTGCACGGCGGCGTCGGACTCGTAGGGCAGGCGCAGCTTGTACAGCGCGTCGTTGAAGCCCATCACGCCCAGGCCCACCGGCCGATGGCGCAGGTTGGAGTTGCGCGCGGTGGGCACGGTGTAATAGTTGTACTCGATCACGTTGTCGAGCATGCGCATGGCCGTGGTCACGGTCTTTTCCAGCTTGGCCAGGTCCAGCTTGCCGTCGATCACATGGGCAGGGATGTTCACGCTGCCCAGGTTGCACACGGCGATTTCCTGGCCGGCCTTGGTGTTCAGCGTGATCTCGGTGCACAGGTTGGAGCTGTGCACCACGCCCACGTGCTGCTGCGGGCTGCGCAGGTTGCAGGCGTCCTTGAAGGTGATCCAGGGATGCCCGGTCTCGAACAGCATGGAGAGCATCTTGCGCCACAGCTGCATCGCCGGCATGCGCTTGAAGTTCTTGATGCGGCCGTCGTCGGCCAGCTTCTCGTACTCGGTGTAGCGCTTCTCGAAGGCCAGGCCGATGAGGTCGTGCAGGTCCGGCGTTTCCTCCGGCGAGAACAGCGTCCACTGGCCGTCTTCCATGACGCGCTTCATGAACAGGTCCGGCACCCAGTTGGCGGTGTTCATGTCGTGGGTGCGGCGGCGGTCGTCGCCGGTGTTCTTGCGCAGTTCCAGGAACTCCTCGATGTCGCGGTGCCAGGTTTCCAGGTAGGCGCACACCGCGCCCTTGCGCTTGCCGCCCTGGTTCACCGCCACCGCGGTGTCGTTGGCCACCTTGAGGAACGGCACCACGCCGTTGCTCTTGCCGTTGGTGCCCTTGATGTAGCCGCCCATGCCGCGCACCGGCGTCCAGTCGTTGCCCAGGCCGCCGGCAAACTTGGAGAGCATGGCGTTGTCGTGGATGGCGCCGAAGATGCCGTGCAGGTCGTCCGGCACCTGCGTGAGGTAGCAGGACGAAAGCTGCGGCCGCAGCGTGCCGGAGTTGAACAGGGTGGGCGTGCTGCTGATGAAGTCGAACGACGACAGCAGCGTGTAGAACTCGATGGCGCGCGCCTCGCGGTCGATCTCGTTCATCGCCAGGCCCATCGCTACGCGCATGAAGAACGCCTGCGGCAGCTCGAAGCGCACCTTGTTGCTGTGGATGAAGTAGCGGTCGTACAGCGTCTGCAGGCCCAGGTAGTCGAACTTGGCGTCGCGCTCGGGCAGCAGCGCCTTGCCCAGGCGCTCCAGGTCGAACAGGCACAGCTTGGGATCCAGCAGCTCCAGGTCGGATGCCTTGTGCACGAACTCGCGGAAGTAGTCCGCGTACAGCCCCTTCATGTCCTCGAAGGTGGGCCGCGTCTCGGCCATGTGCAGGAACTTCAGCGCCTCGTGGCGCAGCTCGTCCAGCAGCAGGCGCGCGGAGACGTAGGTGTAGTTCGGCTCCTTCTCGATGCGCGCGCGCGCCGCCAGGGTCAGCGCCTGCGACAGCTCGGCCTCGGGAATGCCGTCGTAGAGGTCGCGCAGCGCGGCGCCCACCACTTCGTCCGCGTCCACGCCGGAAAGCCCGGTGCAGGCCTCGCCGGTCACGCGGTGCAGGCGCTCGTCGTTGAGCGGCAGGCTGCGGCCGTCGTCGTAGGTCACGCGGATGGCGGGCGCGGCGGACTTCGCCGGCTTCTTGGCCGCGGCTTCGGCGGCGCGCACCTTGGCGCGCTCCTCGCGGTACAGCACGTAGGCGCGCGCCACCTTGTGCTCGCCGCCGCGCATCAGCGCCAGCTCCACCTGGTCCTGCACGTCCTCGATATGCAGCGTGCCGCCGCCGGACATGTGCCGCCCCAGGCCCTGCACCACCTGCTGGGTGAGCTTTTCCACCGTGTCGCGCACGCGCGAGCTGGCCGCCGCCTGGCCGCCTTCCACCGCCAGGAACGCCTTGGTCAGCGCGATCGTGATCTTGCTCGGATCGAACGCCGTCAGCTTGCCGTTGCGGCGGATCACCTTGATCCCGCCGGGCGCCGCCGCGGCGATTTCGGCGGTGGGCTCCGCCGGCGGCACCCGGGCCGGCGACGAAGCGGTAATCTGGGTCTGCATAAGTTGGTTTCTCCCCGGCTCTTGTTGGCCGTCCAAGGCCACGAGTTATCAATATATAGTGGTTACAGACCCCGTCAACCCCAATATTCTGTGTCCAAAACTGTGCAAGGGGTCTGGATGGCCGGTGCGCAACTTGTGCATAAATCAGCTAAGTGACCGTCTTGTTTCGGGTTCTGCCGATCGGCGCAAAACCGCGCCCCAGGCCCCCCGCAGCCGCGTAATCTGACGAACGGTAGTTGGCCGGTTTCATGCATGCGGCACCGCCCCCGGCGGGCTGGGGAAAACGATAGTTCGCAGGTGCCAAAAGCACCGCGGCGCGCCGGCCGCTCCCAGGTCGGAGCACCGCCGAAATCGCTGCACCGGAGGCAAGAGCCTTGGGGTAGGGCGGGCCGCGCCCGCCTCTTTCGAGCATCCGCTGGCGGGCACGGCCCGCCCTACCGCTGCGGGGCCGCAGTTGCGGAGTTGCCGCTCCAGCGAGGCGCCAAGCTGCCGGACGGCACCGCCCTCGCACTCCCGCCGGCCCGCCAACTCAGCGGCGGCAGGCTCGCGGCAGGTACTTGTTCGCCAGGGTGTTTGCCGGGGTGTTGCAGTACCAGACGATATGGCTGTGGTCCGTGGCCACAACGCCGGAGTAGACCAGCGCCTTGCCGGCGATCAGGGGGTTGGCGCCGCCGCCGTAGGTGATGGTGATCACGCCGTTGGAGATCTCGACGGATTCCACGTACCGGCCGTTGACGGCGGACGGCTCCTTGAGGCCCGCGCTCTGGTTGTCGGCGGGGAGCTTGCCGTTGTGGCCGTAGTAATCCGCCACGATCCTCTTCACCTGCTCGGCCATCACGGCGCCTTCGGCGACCTGCGTGCGAACGGTGTAGTCCTGGTAGGCGGGGATCGCGATGGCGGCCAGGATGCCGATCATCGCCACCGTGACCAGCGCACCGCCGCCGCCGCCGGCCAGGGGCAGGCGCGGTACGAACAGCGCCAGCAGCCAGGCGAACGCATTGCGCGAAGGCAGTGCCGGCTTGCGGCCCTCGGCCAGCGCGGCGACCCAGGCCATTCGCTTGGACAGCCAGGGATAGCCGCCTGTGAGTTCGTGGAACGACATCCAGAAACCGCCGGTGACGCCGGCCTGTTCCTGGAAACGCGCCAGATCCAGCGCGCGCCAGCGGTCGCGGCCGGCCGCCAGCGCGGCCATGCCGCGCAGCGCGTCTTCGGGCTTTTCGCAGCAGGCCAGGCCGTGACGGTCGCAAGTGTATTCGCGGGCGCGGGAATAGCCCGCGCCGAGCAGCGGCAGGATCAGCGCCGGCGCCAGCACCGGCGCCCACACCAGGTGCTTGCGCGCGATGTGGCCCAGCTCGTGGCCGATGTAGAAATCCAGCGCCCCCGGTTGTTGCTCCAGCGCATCGGCCACGTCGGACAGCAGGACGATGAATTCACGCCCCAGGAACCGCGTGGCGAAGGCGTTGAGGACGCCGTTGCCGTGGAGCAGGTAGGCCTCCGGTGCCCGTTGGATGTTCAGCGTGCGGCAGCACCGCTCGATCCGCGCATGCAGGTCGCCCATCTGCCCGGGCGTGATGCGCACGGCGTTGCCGCGCAGGTAGGCGATGAATGCCGACTGCGCGAACAGGTAGAACAGGAAGAACGCCAGGATGTAGGCCAACGCGATGCCGACCGTGCCGATGATCAGCGCCGCCCACAGCACGATCGCAACGGCGAGCGCGATGCCCTTGAGCACCGGCTCGTGCGGATACACGAGCTTTTCCATTTCCCTGCCCCCCTGTAGGCGCGCCTGCGCTATGGCCTTGTGCCGGCAGTCGCTTTTGCGCGCGCTTTTAGGGTAATGCAAATCCGCGCGCGGTGCCGCCGCGCGCACTCCATTTCCGCAGCTGGCAAGCCGGGGCGGGGGTGGGGCAATGGAACCGTGGCGGCCGGCCGCCTCAGCTGGCCGCCTCAGCCGGCCGGCGGCGCCTGCTGCGGCAACGGATGCTCGCGCCGGCAGGCGTCGAGCGCGGCGTTGCCCTGTTCGAGGATCTGGTTGAGCTGGCGGGCCACGGCGGCGCCGCTGCCGCCGGTGAAGCTCTCCTCGAAGTAGGCTTCCAGCTCGTCGCGGCGCGGCTGGGTTTCGGCCTGCCGCTGGGCCTGCTCGGTCTGGTCGGCCAGGCCGGCGTAGTCGGGCTGGCCGTGGCGCAGGGCCTGCTCGCTGGCGGGCGCCCAGTCGAACAGCCGCAGCGCGGCCACGGTTTCTTCCAGGTCCAGCGCGCCGGGCTGCTGGCCGGCCAGGTAGCGGATGCGCAGGCCGTCGCGCTTCAAGGCCAGGGTCTGCGCGTCGGCGCGCAGCTGGGCGGCCTCGCCGAGCTCGGGGCGCGCCTGCGCCACGCTGTGCGCCCAGTCCTTTTCCCAGGCAGCCATGCCGGCGGCGTAGTCGTCGTAGGAGCGGGCGGCGCACTGCGCCAGCGCGGCCAGGGTCGCGGGTGCCGGCTCCGCCAGGGCGGGCGCGCAGCACAGGATCAGCAGCAAGGTCGTAAAGCGGGGCATGCGAACGTGAAACTTGCAACGGCCGGAGACGGGCGGCCAGGATTGCGCGCTAGGATACGCCGCCGCGCGCGCCTGTGGGCCGGCCGGCGGAAAAAATTTTTGTATCGACGATGACGGCGCGCCCGCGAATTGCGGTGAAGCGTGGAGGACGCATCGAAGCGGGCGGGGCCGGATTCCTCGCTTCGCTCGGAATGACAGGCAGGCGGCCGCGGCCGGGCCTCTACGATTCCCTAATCCCTAATCCCTAATCCCTAATCTCGATTCCCGACTCCGGCAGCCGCGCGGTTGATGCGGCAGGGCCAGATTCCTCGCTTCGCTTGTATGGTTCCTTCCGCGCTTCAGCGAAAGTGGAAGCGCTGGGGTGGAGGGACATCGCTACGCATCTGGCCTTCGCAAGAGGCACAGACTTTCTGAGACATCCCCCGCCGCATTGAAGCGTCGATGAGGAA
>JADHNH010000030.1 GCA_016779605.1 Nevskia sp.
AGCACCACCTTGCTGGTGCTCGAGGTGGCGCCGCCCATGCCGTCGATCTGCTTGCCGTAGGGATCCGGGCTGCCGGTCACGCGCAGCAGGATGGCGTCGCGCCGCGCCGGGTCGTCCGGCAGGTCCGCGGCGCGGAAGAACACGCCCTTGCTGGTGCCGCCGCGCATGTACAGCGCGGGAATCGCGATTTGCGCCATGCTTCCTCGGTCGGCCGCCGCCCGGGCGCCGTCACGGCGCCAAGCGGCGCCACTGCCTGCGCAGCAGCATGCCGCCCCAGGCCCAGGATGTCACCATCAGCAGCGTGCCGACGGACTTGCTCAGGTGCGCCAGGCCCTGGTCCCAGCCCAGCAGGCCGAGCGGCTGCAGGATGTTGTGCCAGTCGTGGCGCCACTGCCGCGCCGCCGCGACGTCGTCGGACCACTCGCCGGTGAGCGGCAGCGCCATGCGTTGCGCATCGGCGATATACGGCGCCACGTCGATGAAGTTCTGCCCGGCCCACCACAGGCAGATCGATGCGGAGAACGGCTGGCGCTGCCAGAACAGGAAGTAACCGCCGACGATCAGCGGCAGCAGGCACTGGAACAGGCTGCCGCCGAGGAACATGAGCCAGTCGCCGAACGGCCGGAACAGCACGTGGCCGAACTCGTGGAACGGCAGGTCGGCGCGGTGCAGGAAGGATTCGCCCAGGGCCAGCGAGTTGAACGGCTGCACGATGAACCACAGGCCCCACAGCGCGAACAGCGCGTACGCCGCGCAGGAGCCGTAGAACACCACCGGGTCCACCCGCTCCGGCACCTCGCCCAGCTTCGCAAACTGCGTCTCGAAGAAGCTGCCGCCGTCGCCGCCCGCGGCGGTCTCGCCCGCGGCGACGATCCGCGTGCTGGCCTGCGCGCGCGCCAGGTGCTCCAGGTACTTGGCGTAGATCACGCCGCAGCGCGGGCACTCGCCGGCGCTGCCGGCGTCCTGCGGCTGGCGCAGGTAGCCGCACTTGGGGCAAGGCTCCGACATGGAAGCGAATTCTCCGGCGCGTCAGGGCAGGTTTTCGATGGCGACCGGCTCGATCGCGTCAGCCGGCGTAAATCCGAACAGCCGGCCGTAGAAATACAGCTCGGCCTCCAGGCAGCGGCGGATGGTCTGCGCGCGGCGGAAGCCGTGCTGCTCGTGCTCGAAGGTCAGCAGTGCCACCGGCAGGCCCTTGGCCTTGACCGCGTCGAACATGGTCTGCGACTGGTTGGGCGGCACCACCTGGTCTTCCAGGCCCTGGAACAGGATCAGCGGGCTGCGCAGGCGTTCGACGTGGCGCAGCGGCGAGCGCGCCTCGTACAGCGCCTTCTGCGCCGGGTACGCGCCCACCAGGCTGTCGAGGTAGCGCGACTCGAACTTGTGCGTGTCGCGCGCCAGGGCCTCGAGGTCGCCGACACCGTAGTAGCTCGCGCCGGCCTTGAAGTACCGGTGGAAGGTGAGCGCCGCCAGCGCGGTGAAGCCGCCCGCGCTGCCGCCGCGGATCGCCAGCCGCTGCTCGTCGGCCAGGCCGCGCTGCACCAGGTGGCGCGCCACGTTGATGGCGTCCTCCACGTCGACCACGCCCCACTGGCCGATGAGCCGGCCGCGGTAGGCGCGCCCGTAGCCGCTGCTGCCGCCGTAGTTGACGTCGGCCACGGCGAAGCCGCGGCTGGTCCAGAACTGGATCAGCGGGTTGAGGGTGGCCTCGGTGGCCGCGGTCGGGCCGCCGTGGTTGAGCACCAGCAGCGGCGGGCGCGCGCCGGCCGGCGCGCGGAAGTCGCGGTTCTGCGGCGGGTAGTAGAACGCATGGGCGCTCAAGCCGCCGGCGGCGGGAAACTCGATCGGCTGCGGCACCGACAGGTAGCCGGCATCGATGCGGGCCGTGCTGGCGCGCCGCAGCACCTGGCACTGCAGGCTGGCCAGGTCCAGGCGCACCACCGAATTTGGCTCGGCCGGCGCACCGCCCAGGAACACCACGCCGCCGGGCACCGCGCGCAGGCCGCCGATGCTGCGGTACGGCGTCGGCAGCTCGCGGAACGACCCGCTGTCCGTGTCCAGCAGGGCGAGGTGCGATTCGCCGCCGGCCTGGTAGCGCGCGACGATGCGCCCGGCGTCGTCGAACACGTAGTCCGACATGCCAAACACCCACTGCGGCTCGCCGAACTCAGCCGACATCGGCAGCAGCGGCTCGCTGCGCCCGCCGCGCCAGCGGTACAGGTTCCACCAGCCGCTGCGGTCGGAGGCGAACACCAGCTCGCCCGCCGGCGACCATTCCGGCTGGAAGATCGACTCCTGCGGGCCGCCCGCCACGTGGCGCGGCTCGCCGGGCCGGCCGTCGGCGCCGAGCTCGGCCAGCCACAGGTCGCAGCCGTCCCAGGGCATGTTGGGATGGTTCCAGCTCAGCCAGGCCAGCCGGCTGCCGTCCGGGCTCAGGCGCGGCGAGGAATAGAAGTCCGCGCCGGCGCACAGCACGGTTTCCGCGTACGGCGCATCCAGCCCGATCGCCGCCAGGGTGTTCACCGCCTCGCGGCCGGGCGCGGTGTGGTCCTCCCGCACCAGCGCCAGGCGCCGGCGCACCCGGTCCACTGCGGCGTCGGCGTAGCGCATGCCGTCGCGCACGCTCATGCGCTCGGGCGCGCGCCCTGCCGGCTGCCGATACAGGTGCTGGTCGGCGAAATTGCAGAAGTACAGCGTGTCGCCGTCGACCAGGTAGGCGCCGCCGCCATACTCGTGGACGCGCGTGCGCACGTTGAACGGCGCCGGGGTGAGGTCGGCCGTCGCGCCGTCGGCGCTGCGCCGCACGACGACGTTGCGGCCGCCGTCCTGCGGCCGCCCTTCGAGCCAGTACACGGCGTCGCCGGACACCGCCAGCTGCCCCAGGCGCACCGCGTCGGCCACCACCATGCCGCTGCCGATGGGCGACTTCCAGGCGCCGTAACCGGCGGTCTGCGGTGCGTCAGCGCTCGTCGTCATCGTCACCCCGGCGGTTGGCGGTCAAAGCGATGCCGCGGCTTCTCCGGTGCCCGCAAGGCGAGCCGGGGATGGCGCGGGAATGGCGCCGGAAAGTCGAAAGCAACCCAGGCGCATAGCCGCGCATCTTATAGCAGTCGCCGCCGTGCGCCGGCTCGGTTAACCTTGGTCGCGCCCCCTTGCACGCGCGTGCAAAAGGAGGCGCGGGCGCGGCGAAATGCGGCTAGGCCGTGCCTTCGGGCTCTACACCAATGACGAGGAACCACGTGAAAAACTTCATCCTGGCCTGCACGCTCGGGCTGTGTGTGATTGCCACGCAGGCCATGGCCGGACAGGCCGAGGACATTGCCGCGGCGGAAAAAGCGGCGGGCGACTGGCTGGCCCTGGTGGACGACGGCAAGTACCCGGCGAGCTGGGACAGCGCTTCGTCGTACTTCAAGTCGAACTACCCCAAGGAGCTGTGGAAAGGCACGGCCAAGGGCGCGCGCGGCCCGATCGGCTCGGTGCGGTCGCGCAGCATCGCCTCGGCCACGTTCACGCGCACCCTGCCGGGCGCGCCGGACGGCATTTACGTGGTGGTGGAATACACCACGCAGTTCGACAAGAAGCCGGGCGCCGACGAGACCGTGACCCTGGTCTCCGACACCGACAATGTCTGGCGCGTGTACGGCTACAACCTGAACTGATCCGCGCCGCGGCGGCGCGGAACGGCCGGCTTCAGGGCCGCACCGCCGCGACTTCGATCTCCACCAGGAAGCCGGGATTGGCCAGTCCCACCACCTGCATCGCCGAGCGCGCCGGCAGCTTGGGCTGCTGCGGCGTGCCGAAGAACTGCGTGTAGCCCTCCATCATGCCGGCGAAGTCCATGCGGGCGCCCTTGGCCGGATCGGCGACCAGGAACACCTGCATCTTGACGACGTCGCCCATGGACAGGCCCATGCCCTTGAGCGCCGTCTCGATGTTGTGCAGCACGCCGATGGTCTGCGTCTTGGTGTCGCCGTAGGCGGCCACGCTGTCCTTCGGCGCCGTGGCGTCCACCACCGGCGGCGTCTGTCCGCTGACGAAGACCAGGTTCCTGCCGGCCGGCACTTCCACGCCCAGCGAGATCGGAAACTTGGAGTTGGGGATCGGGTAGCGCACCACGTCGGTGCCGGCGGCGCCGGCGGCAGCGGCGGCGGCCCAGGCGAGGACGAGGGCACCGATGCGAATGGCGGGTCTTGCGGTCATGGCGGGCTCCGTGCGGCGATGGGTGCGCCGCGCCATGATAGGGCATCGGCGCCGCGCGCTGCCGCCGGGGTGGTTCAGCCGGGCTGCGCCACCAGCCGCAGGCGGGTGATTTCCGACGGCGCGCCGAAGCGCACCGGCGGCCCCCAGTAGCCGGTGCCGCGGCTGGTGTAGACCCACAGGTCCTGCAGGCGGTGCAGCCCGGCGGTGAACGGCTGCTGCAGGCGCACGAAGAAGTTCCACGGCAGGAACTGCCCGCCGTGGGTATGCCCCGATAGCTGCAGGTGGAAGCCGGCCTCGGCGGCGGCCGGCGCCGAACGCGGCTGGTGCGCCAGCAGCACGCGCAGCGCGGTGTCGGCGGTGGCGCCGCGCGCCGCGGCCTGCGCATCGCTGCGGTGAGAGGCGTGGAAATGGTGGGCCGAGTAGTCGGTGACGCCGCCCACCAGCAGCTTGGCGCCGTCGTGGTGCAGCAGCCGGCCCTCGTTCATCATCACGTGCAGGCCCAGGCGCCGCAGCTCCGCCACCCAGGCATCGGCGCCGGAATAGTATTCGTGGTTGCCGGTGACGCAGTAGACGCCGTGGCGGGCGCTGAGCTCGGCCAGCGGCGCCACGTGGCTGCGCAGCCGCGCCACGTCGCCGTCGACGATGTCGCCGGTGACCGCCACCAGGTCCGGCTTGAGACGGTTCACCGCCGCCACCACCGCGTCCAGGTAGCCCCGCTTGATGGTGGGCCCGACGTGGATGTCGCTGATCTGCACGATGGTGAACCCGGTCAGCGCCGCGGGCAGGCCGGCGATGGGCACCTCGACGTCCACCACGCTGGCCAGGCGGCGCGCATTGACCAGGCCGGCCAGGGTGACCAGGGCGGAAACCGCCGGCACCGCCACCGCCGACGGCCGCGCCAGGCCCGCCGCGGACCAGGCGCCCCGCGTCGCCGCGTGCAGCGCCGCGGCGGCCAGCAGGCCGCAGTCGCGCAGCACGGTGAGCACGAAGACCGAGGAGAAGAACCCCATGCACAGGTAGCCCAGCCAGGCCAGGGCGTCCGACCAGCGCCGGTGGCCGAAGCGCAGCGCCAGCAGCGGCGCCGGCATCAACACGGCGGACAGCACCAGCCAGGCGATGGCGGCAAGGCTCGCGGCCGGCCCCAGCGGCAGGTCCGGCAGCAGGCGCAGGCCGATGTAGGCGTGGAGCAGGCCGCTGACCAGCAGCAGCCGGACAATCAAGCTGACGGGCATGCGTAGTGGATTGGGGCGCGGCGGGGGCTTATCAAGTCCCCGGCGTCCCGGCCTGCTCAATGCGGGTCCTGCCGGTGCGCGGCGAACGCAATCTTGTCGACCAGCGCCAGGATCAGCGCCGACACCACGAAGGCCAGGTGCACCGCGGTGAGCGTGAGCAGGCGGGTGGTGTCGAGCTCTTCCGCACTCAGGTACTCGTGCAGCAGGTGGATGGCCGAGATCGCCACCAGCGACACCGCCACCTTGAGCTTGATGGTGCCCGGATCGTACTTGCCCAGCCAGCTCGGCCGGTCCAGCCCGGACACGCGATCCAGCGGCGAGACGAAGGTTTCGTAGCCGGACAGCGACACCATCACCACCAGGTTGCCGACCAGCACCAGGTCGATCAGCGACAGGCTTGCCAGCACCAGCTCCGCCTCCGAGGCGGTGAAGAGGTCGGCGAAGATGTGCACCACCTCGACCGCCGCCCTGATGCCGAACGCGGCCAACAGCACCGACAGCGCGATGTACAGCGGCACCAGCAGCCAGCGGCTGCCCAGCACGATGCGTTCGAGTTGGCGTTCCGGCGACACGGGCACTCCCGCGGGCGGCAAGTGAAAAAAGTATACGCGAGGCCCGGCGACGATCCTCAGCGCCGCGTGGCGCAGACCAGCCAGTCCCAGGGCCGCTGCCTGAGCTTGCGATCCAGCGCCTCGAACGACTCCGAGCGCCAGGAATACTCGGCGCGCGCGATGCGGTTCACGCGCAGGCGCCGGCTTTCCAGATAGACCGTCAGCTCGTCCGCCGCGTAGTGCTTGGTGGGATGGCCGAGGATGCCGACGACGCCGGCGGCGAAGCCCTTGCCGGCCCGCGCCATGGTGTAGGACGACTTGCGCCGTGGCGCGTAGGCGCGGCGCACGGCCTCGGCCAGGTGCACCGACTCGATCGCCGGCACCACCAGGATCAGCACGCCGCCGCGCCGCAGGCGAGCCAGGGCCAGGCGCAGGATCTTCGAGCGCACCGCCTCGTCCGGGTGGATCAGCACGTTGGCCATCAGCAGCGCATCGAACGCCCGCCCGGCGCTGCGGCGCGCCAGCTCGCCGGTGGGGTAGACCTCGACATTGCGCAGGGCGCGCGCGGCCTGGCGCGCCTTTTCCACGCACCCCCCGGAGGAATCCACCGCCACGACTTCCCCGAACACTTGCGAAAGCAGGGGCAGGTAACCGCCCACCCCGCAGCCGTAGTCGAGGATCCTGCGATGGGTTCCGGCAACCGCGCCAAGCAGCGCGGCGATTTCCCCGTTGGCTTCTTCGTGGAGCGAGCACATCACGTGCTCGTCCCACGATTCGGCGACCCGATCCCAATAACCAGCGTCGACCGGTGGGCGCTCCCGGGTTCCCGCCGCCCGGTGCGCCGATCCGGCCACCTTATTGGATATGTTTGCTGACGTGCTTGGTCATTTCAAACATGTTCACCACCGACTTGCCCCCGAAGATCTTCTTGAGCTTTTCGTCGGCGTTGATCAGGCGCTTGTTGATCTTGTCCTGAAGGTCGTTCTTCTTGATGTAGGCCCACAGGCTCTTGACGATCTGCCCGCGCGGCACCGGCTTGGAGCCGACCACTTCGGCCAGCAGCGCGCTCGGCGTCATCGGCTTCATCAGCGCGGCGTTCGGCTTGCGCTTGGCCTTCTTCGGAGCCGCCTTCTTCGCGGCCACCTTCTTCGGAGCTGCTTTCTTCGCGACGGCTTTCTTGGCAACGGTCTTCTTTGCCTTTGCAGCCGGCTTCTTCTTGGCTTGCGCCATGAGGCGATCTCCTCGTGAGTAGGGACCCAAACGGGCCTTCCTATGCTAGCTGACTTTTCGTAGCGTGTGACTATTCAATGACAGCAATAGTTGGATTTTCCACTCCACCCGGGCCAACACCCCGGCGGCTGTCACAAAAGGCGCGATTTCGACCGACCGGCGGTCGCGTTGGCGGCGCCGCCGGGATGCTCCCACCCAGGCAAACCGTTCAGGCGACCACCGGCTTGGCGGGATCGGCAGCCGCCAGCGCCTGGGCACGGTCGGCCGGCGGCGGATAAATCCACTGGGTGTTGATCATGCGCTTGAGCGCCTTGGCCTCCGCGCCGGCCATCTTCACCTGGCGGTCCCAGCCCTCGGTGTAGACCGCGCCCCAGGGACCCAGGTCGAGGCAGGTGACGTACTTGGGCTGGCGGTATGCCAGTCCTGGCAGTCCAAGCAGGTCGGCGGCGGCGTTGTTGCCGGCGTTGCGCCCCAAGGCCATGGCGTGCTGGCAGGACATCAGGGCGTGGTTGCCCAGATCGTCGGTGGCGGCGTACGCGGCATCGCCCGTCGCGAACACCCGCTCCGCGCCGGGCACGCGCAGGTAGCGGTCCACGTGCAGGCGGCCGTCGCGGCAGCGCGCGCCCGGAATCTGCTGCGTGAGCGGGCTGGCGCGCGGCCCGGCGGTCCAGATCACCGTGCGGCTGGCAATCCGCTCGCCGGCCGCTGTGCCGACACCGTCCGCGTCGACCGCGGTCACTGCCGCGCCCAGCCGCCAGGAAACGCCGAGCGCCGCCAGCGCCTGCTCGATCACGGGTCGCGGGCCCGGCCCGAGGTCCGGCCCCAGCGCCGCGGCCTGCTCGACCACGACCACGCGGACCGCCGCGGCCTCGCCAAGGATCGCGCGCAGACGCGCCGGCATCTCTGCGGCGGTCTCGATGCCGGTAAAGCCGCCGCCGGCCACCACCACCGTGTTGCGTGCCGGCGAGTCCGGCAGGCTCGCCAGGCTCTGCATATGCGCCGCCAGGATGGCGGCATCGTCGAGCTGGTCGACGCTGAAGGCGTGCTCGCGCAGGCCGGCAATCTGCGGCCGATGAAGCTGGCTGCCGGCGGCCAGCACCAGCCGGTCGTACGCCATCGTGGAGCGCGTGCCGTCGTCCGCCAGCACGTCCACTTCGCTTGTGCCGGTGCGGATGGCTTCCACCCGCCCCTGCACGTAACGCACGCCCACGGCGTCGAACAACGGCATGAGCGGCGCCTTCATCTCGGCCGAAACCGGCTCGTAAAACCGCGGCCGCACATGCAGGAACGGCTCCGGCGCGACCAGGGCGATTTCGATCGACCCGTCCGCCCGGCCCGCCAGGTCCAGCGCGCGCGCCGCCGCCAGGGCGCTCCACATGCCGGCAAAGCCGGCGCCGACAATCAGTATCCGCTGCGACATCTTCGAACCTCCTTGGAACGGTTCTGGGTACGGCAGCCGGCGCTGGGTCTACGCGCGGCCGCCCGTGCCGGCCGTTGGCTGGGCCGGCAGGAAAAGTTCTGGATTGGTTGCGCCTAACCGGCGCCGCGTCGTCGCCTGTGCGCCCTGGCGTCCTTGACCGGCGCCGTGCGCGATTGCAGGCGGAGGCTGGCGCGTCCGGCCAGCCAGCCCTGCAGCTCCACCGCGAACTCCGCCGGAGCCTTGGCGGACACCGACTTCGCCAGGTCGGCCAGCGTGGTGCGCGCCAGCTCGCGCCGCATGCCCTGCTCGGCGCGCAGCATCACCGCGTGGATCGCGCATACGCCGCCGGTGGACCAGGCGGGCGGCTTGCCGCCGAACACCGCGCAACGCCCGCGGATTTCCCGGCAGTCGAACAAGGGCTTCTCGCCTTCGATCGCATCCACCACGTCCAGCACCGTCACCCGCTCCGGCGCGCGCGCCAGCCGGTAGCCGCCACGGATGCCTTCGGAGGCCGCGACGATCCCGGCCTTTTCGAGCTTCGGAAAGATCTTCGCCAGGAACGCGGCCGGCACGCCCTGCAGGTCCGCAAGGTCGCGGCTGCTGACCGGCGCCGCCTGCGCGCCGGCCAGCCACAGCAGGCAATGCAGCCCGTATTCAACGCCGTTTCCCAGGTGCGCCATAACACGGACAATATCAGTCCGCGTTATGGCGCGCAAGGCGGCTGCGGCGCTGCGCCGGCGCGCCGCTCAGCCGTGCGCAGCCGGCGGACGATCCGTTGCGGGGGCCGCGACCATGCCGGGCGCGGAGAAGTGCGGCACCACGGGGCCGGAGAAATTCCGTTCGATAAGGGTCTTGCGCCCCGACAGCTTCGCCTTCGCCCACTTGCCGATGGCGCGCGACAGCATCGAAGGCGACAGCAGGGCGCGCATGGGCTTCACCAGGTGGATCACCGCAAGCATGTTGCGGTAGGCGTCGACGTCGTCGTGCACCAGCTCCATGATGCGGTCCATGTACCAGGTGAGGACGGGGAAATAGAACGGCCGCTTCTTCTCCACATCCTTGATCCAGCCGAACCGCAGGTTCTGCTCGCGCACCACGAACCAGGCCATGTCGGAGATGCGGCTGATCGAGCGGAAGTATTTGCGCGGCAATGCGGGATGCTCCGCACCCAGCCGGTCCAGCCAGCGCTCGAGCTGCCGCACCTCCTGCAGGGCCTTGGTCATCCCCAGCCCGGACACCGGGTCGGCGCTGGCGTAGGCGTCACCCACCACCAGCAGGGCGCGCGGCGGCTTCTTCATCTTCTCGTAGCGCAGGCGCTGCATGTTGGGGTAGCGGAAGTTGTAGACCTGCGACACCGGCTCCAGCCCCTCGATGTTTTCCCTCACCACGGGCGAAGGCATGAGCCTGGCGAATTCGCGGAACTCCTTGTCGTTGCGCGGCGGCGTGTAGCAGTTGTAAGCCACCAGCGAAGTGGACAGGACGGTCCTCGAACTGTCGAGGTAATACTGCGCGGCGTAGGTGTCCTCGTTGGGCCGGTACGCGTAGCAGATCATCATCACGCGGTCCTGCCACTGCCGCTCCGGCGGCACCCGGTGCTGCATGGTGGAATAGAAGCAGTTGATGATGTCCTGCTCGATCTGCGGCGCGCCGACGCCGATGCGCCCGAGAATCTCCGGGATGCGCGTGCTCTTGCCGGACGCGTCGACCACCAGCTCCGCCGGCACCAGCTGCAGGCCGTCCGCACCGTCCAGCGCGACGCCCAGCACGGCATTGCCGGCGCGATCGTAGATCAGGTCCTGCACTTCCGAGTCGTAGCGGAAGCTGACGTTGGCTTCACGATCGAGCCGCCGCCGCACGCACCACTCCAGCAGCGGCCGCCCGGCGCAGACGATTTCCACGTCGCTCTTGCAGGGCTTCTTCCAGGCGCCGGCCAGGCGCAGGCGGTACTGGTCCGCCATGTCCACCTTGAAAGCGCCTTCGCGCACCATGTCGTCGATGATGCCGGGGAACAAGCGGCTCAGCTCCCGCTGCCCGCCGGTCAGCAGGTGGTGCAGGTGCCAGCCCTGCGCGGCGCCGGCGCGCCCTTCGCGCCGGTGGTGCCTGCCGTCTTTTTCCAGCACGATCACCTGCTTGAACCGGCTGCTCAGCACCTTGGCCGCGGCGATGCCGGCGATGCTGCCGCCGATCACCACCGCGGTGCCGCGCCCGCTGCGGGCGACTTCGGCGAGGTCCAGCCCGGCGTAGTCGACCTGCCTGGGCGCGCGATGCCGCCCCGTGCTGCCGCTGGGCACGAACTTCTCGTAATACAGGCCGGCGCCGTGAATGCCGTTTCGCGACAGCCAGTCGCGCGTGGCATCGACCATGGCCGCGGGCCCGCACAGGTAGATGTCGACGTCGCCGCCGTTGAGCATCGACGGCTGCAGCAGCTCGGTGACGAAGCCCGCCGCGCCCTGCCACTGCGGGTCGGGGCGCGCCACGATGGTGTGCACCTTGAGCATCGGCAGCCGCTGCTCCAGCGCTTCAAGCGCGTCCAGCTTGCACAGGTCCTGGTGGCTGGTGACGCCGTAGAGCAGGTGCACCGGCTGCGCGAGCTGCGGATCCAGGCTGCCGGCGATGGCCAGGATCGCCGACAGGCCGGTGCCGCCCGCCATCAGGACAACCGGCCGTGCGACTTCGCGCAGGTAGAAGCTGCCCTTGCTGCACCGCAGGTCGACTGCGTCGCCGGCTTTCGCCCGCTGGCGCAGGTAGTTCGACATGACGCCGTCCGGCAGCAGGCGGATGATGAACTCCAGGTCGTTGCGCCCGTCGGCCGGCGCCGCATAGGAGTAACTGCGCCAGTCGCCGGTGCCGGGCACCCTGAGCTGGGCGAACTGACCCGGCTTGTAATGCAGCGGCTCGCCCAGCGCCGAGGCGTCGATCCGCACCACGGCGGTGGTGGCCGACACGATGCGCACCTCGCTGATGGTTCCGCGGCCGGTCAGCAGGCGCGCGGCATTGTCGCCTTGCGGATATTCCAGCGCGATCGTGCAGTCGGACTTGGCGAAGGTCTGGCAGTTCAGCACCTTGCGCGCGTCGCGCTCCATGTCGCTGAGGCCTTCGGTGCGCCCCATTTCGAATTCTCCGGACGTGCAGGTGCCGACGCAGGTGCCGCAGACCCCGCTGTGACACTCGCTGACGATCGGGACGCCGTTCTCCTCGGCCGCCTCCAGGATGGTCTGCCCGTCGCGCACCCGCATGCGGCGCGTGCCGTCGAGATAGGCAATGGTGACTTCATGATCCATCGGCAGCTCCCCCTTTTCGCACCCGGCAAACCGTCATTGTCGGTGGCGGGGCGGTGGATCGGTATCACCCGGACCGGTCGCCGTGGCCGCCCATTCGGGGGATGCGCCTGCTCCGGCGGCCACAGCCATCGGCGCCGGGACTTGCACATTCCGGACGCCGGATCAGCCGATCAACTGCTGCCGCAGCGCGATGGCGACCGCGTGGGCGCGATCGGTCGCGCCGAGCTTTTCGTAGACTTTCTTCAGGTGCGACTTCACCGTTTCCTCGGTGATCGAAAGCGACTTGGCGATCATCTTGTTGCTCAGCCCGTCCGCCAGCGCCTCGAGGATATGCATCTCGCGCACCGACAGGTTGCGGCGGTCGTCCGCGGTCCGCGCATCCTGGATCAGGCGCTTGAGCAGGGGCATGGTGATTTCCGCCTGCAGGTATCCGCCGCCGCCGGCCACCGCCCTGACGGCGCGCAACAGGTCGCTGCCGGACGCGCTCTTCAGCAGGTAGCCGCGGGCGCCCGCGTTCATGGTGCTCCACACGTAACCCGGATTGTCGTACATCGTGAAGACGATGATCTTCGCCTCCGGGTGGGCCTGCATGATCTGCGCGATGGCGCTGGTGCCGCTCTGGCCCGGCATCTTCAGGTCCATGACGATGATGTCCGGGAAGCGCGGCAGGGCTTCCATCGCCTGGATCCCGCTGTGCGCGTCGCCGCTCTGTCCGACCACCGTGACGTCGGGCTCCGCTTCCAGCATCTGCGCGACGGCCTGCCGCAGCACGTGATGGTCGTCGATCAGGAAAATACTCGTGCCGCCGCTCATGCTGCCTCCGCCGGCATCCGCACCTCGATCCGGGTTCCGCGCCAGCCGCGGCCGGACTCCACGTACAGCCGCCCGCCCACCGCCTCCGCCCGTTCGCGCATGGTCATCAGGCCATAGTGGCCGACCGGCACCCGCTCCGGATCGAAGCCCCTGCCGTCGTCGGAGATCCGCAACACCACCTCCGCGCCGCGGCGCTCGAACACCACTTCCACATTCCCCGCCTGCGCGTGCTTCTGCACGTTGAGCAGCGCTTCCTGCAGCAGGCGGAACAGCATGGCGTCCTGGCGCGAGCGCCAGCTGCGCAGCGCCGGATCGATCCGCTGCACCAGCCGGAACGGCGAGGATTCCGCCTGCCGCGCGAGATATTCGCTGGCCGCCTCGACGAAGCCCAGCTCGTCGAGCACCGTGGGCCGCAGCTCGTTCATGATCGAGCGGACGTCGTGCGTGCACGCCCGCACCGTTGCAGCCAGCTCCTTCAGCTTTTCGTCCAGGCCCGGCCGATCCGTGCCGCGACTCATGCACTGCTCCAGCCCCTGCCGCAGGAAGAACAGGTGCCCGCTCATGCGGTCGTGCAGCTCGCCGGAGATGTTGCGCCGCTCCTCTTCCTGCACCTGCGCGAAGCGCCGCAATATGGCCTGGTAACGCTCGCCCGCCTCGCGCAGCTTTTGCGCCTGCTCGAGCAGCTGGCGCACGTGCGCCCGCGCCCACTTGGCCAGCAAGGCGCCCATGAAGCCGGCAAACAGCAGCAGGAAGATCGCCGTGCCCAGCGCCAGCGCAGTGGAGTGCCTCGCCTCGCCCACGTACAGCGGCTCGACAAAGAAGATGATCACCGTCAGCAGCGTGTTGAAGCCTGCGATCCAGACCGACTCGCGGACGCCGAAGCGGAACGCGACCGACATCTGGGTGAAGTAGAAGAACGGATACAGGATCGAGCCGATGCCGCCGGTGACCAGGCAGATCATTGCCGCGAGGATGGGGTCGCCGAACGTGGTCACCAGCGCCGCACGCCGGATGCGCGGGGTACGCGCCGCGTTCAGGTGCGCCCAGATGCCGTACACCACGCCGGCCAGGTAGACGCACCAGACCGGCGTGAAGCCGAACCGGTAGCCGTGGCCCCACAACACCGCGAACCAGCCGGCCAGGCCGACATTGCGCAGCCAGCGGATATCCATTTCCGCCAGCCGCAGCCGGGCCTCGTCCTGCACGGCGTCGCCCCACGCCGACGCCCGCGGCTGCGCCGGAGCCTCGACAAGTGCCGCCGCTGGATTCGGCATGAACGTCACCTGAAATCCCTGAAGCGGATCGGCATTCCCCAGTTCCCTCTTCCGATGACGCGGCGTCTTGCGAGAACTCCGCGAGCGCCGTGCGCAAACCGCCGGCACCTGCTTGGCGCCAATGGCGGAATTGGCGCGTGTATAGCATAGGCACGGTGCGCCAACCAAGCCGGCGAAAACCCGCCTGCGGCATGCGGCGAAAGATGCGCTTGTCGGTTTCGGTGCCACCCGCCCAAAGCACGATCGCCCGAATAGGCGCATGCTGATCGACTTTCGCACACGTCACATGACAAGGCACCAGCCGATGCACGCCCAGCAAGTTCCAGTATTCGTTGGATATATCCGCTCCAAGCTGTCGATCCGCGGTTCCGCCCCGTGCATGGAGGCGAGCGCGGCACGCGTTCGCTGCGCACGGTGAGCGCGTCGGGCGCGGCGCGCTCCGCGATCGGTTCGCCGTCTTCCGGGAGCGGCTCCAAGGCGGTGCTGCTGGCGCAAGACGAGCCGCCGGCGCTGACGGTGGAACGCCCGGAAGGCGCTTCGATCTTCGTGCTCGCCTGCGATCATGCCGGGCGGCAGGTTCCGCGTGCGCTCGGCACGCTGGGCCTGTCTGATACCGAGCTGGCCAGCCACATCGCCTGGGACATCGGCACGGCCGGCGTGGGCAGGCGGCTGTCGGAACGGCTCGACGCGCCCCTGCTGCTGCAGAATTATTCGCGCCTGGTGATCGACTGCAACCGGCCGCTGGACGCGCCGGACTCGATCGCCACCGCCAGCGAGTGGGCGCAGATCTCCGGCAACGACAATCTCTCGCCGGCGGCGATCGAGGCCCGCGTGGGCGAAGTGTTCCAGCCGTACCACGACGGGCTGCGGCAGATCCTGGACGCACGGCAGCAGGAGCGCCGGCGCACCATCCTGATCGCCATCCACAGCTTCACGCCGAGTTTCCGCGGCACGGCACGGCCCTGGGAAGTAGGCGTGATGTACCACCGCGACGCGCGCCTGGCCACCGCACTGCTGCGGCTGCTGCGGCGCGACGAGCGGCTGGCCGTCGGCGACAACGAGCCCTACGCGGTGGACGATGCGTCGGACTTCACCATTCCGGTCCACGGCGAGGCGCGCCGGATTCCGCATGTCGGCATCGAGATCCGCCAGGACCTGATCGCCGACGAGGCGGGACAAAAGACCTGGGCCGGGCGCCTGGCCAACCTGCTCCGGCAGGCCGCCGAGGCCCTGGCTGCCGCCGAGAGCGCCTAGCCAGGTCCCGTTCGCACGGCGGTCGCGCGGGGCACACGGCACGGCCATTGCCTTTGCTTTGGCGAGCGCGCGCGGGAAAGCGCGCGCTGAGCGCTACGACTTCGGCAAAGCGGAGGCTTATCCGGGGCTCCGCCCTTCCCTTCGTCCTCTCCCGGCAGAGTCGGAGAGGCCCTCCCGTTTCGACACGAATTCACCGCGGGGAGTCCGGAATCATCCGAACCCCTGTGCCGGCAGCACAGTCCAAGCTCGCGGCGCCGCGACGCGCGCCGCACATGCATCGCCCCACCACGAGGTGCTGAACATGCAGATCCGGGTCGGTTACGAGCTGGTCTACGACTTTCCGCAGCCGACGCCGATGATCCTGACGCTGAGCATCCACTACAGCCGCGCTTCGGACCTGCTGCGGCCCGATCACCTGATCACCGATCCGCCGGTGCCGGTTTCAGGCTACCGCGACGGCTTCGGCAACTGGTGCACCCGGCTGGTGGCGCCGCAGGGCAAGCTGCGCCTGAGCGCGGATACGGTGGTCAAGGATTCGGGTGCGCCGGACATGGTCCTGCCCAACGCCTGGCAGATCGACGTTCCCAACCTGCCCGAGGAAACCCTGGTGTTCCTGCTGGGCAGCCGCTATTGCGAAACCGACCAGCTCTCCGATACGGCCTGGAAGCTGTTCGAAAACGCGCCGATGGGCTGGGGCCGCGTGCAGGCGATCTGCGACTTCGTCCACAAGCATGTCCAGTTCGGCTACGAGCACGCCAGCTCGACCAAGACCGCGATGCAGGTATACGCCGAGCGCCGCGGCGTGTGCCGCGATTACGCCCACCTGGCCATCGCCTTCTGCCGCTGCATGAACATCCCGGCGCGCTACTGCACCGGCTACCTGGGCGACATCGGCATGCCGCCTCCCTACGGGCCGATGGATTTCGCCGGCTGGTTCGAGGCCTACCTCGGCGGCGCCTGGCACACCTTCGACGCGCGCAACAACCAGCCGCGCATCGGCCGCGTGCTGATCGCCCGCGGCCGCGACGCCGCGGATGTCGCCATCAGCACGGCGTTCGGCGCCAACACGCTGGAAAGCTTCAAGGTTTGGACCGACCAGGTGGCTTAGGTCAGGGTGCGGATCAGCGCTTGAAGATTTCGATCTCGCCGGCCACTCCTGCAGCGGCAGAGCGGGCGTTGTCGAACCAGTGGCTGTCGATTTCGATTTGCGTTATGACCCGGTCTTTTTCCTGTGCGTCCGCGAACGTCGTCCGCCCGGCCCGCATCCGGATCGTCGGCAGCGAAAGGATTCCCGCGGCAATTCCGGACCGGATCCACCGCAAGTCCTTCACGTCGCCGCGTGCATACTTCGAAATGGCGGCATCGTTGGGGTCGAGAAACCAGGCGCGGCAAGCGCCCTGTTCAAGCATGATCAGGCGATCGCGCCAGCCGTCGGGAAGCGTGGGCAAAGCGGGGGAAACGGCGTCGAGGAAGATGCCGGTCGACTGATGATGTCGGCTGTCCTCACCAAGCTCCTTGACCAGATCGAAAATCCGGCCCGGATCGTCCCTGGTATAGCAGTCGACGTCGACCGACATCACCATGTCGTCCGGCAGACGCGTGCTCCCGGCAAAGGCCAGTGCGGCATTGCTGCCGATCACGACATAGTCGCTGTGGCCGCAAATCCGCCTGGCTTCCGCAAGGAGCCGGAACAACTCATCGAGCTTCACGCATGGGCCCAGGGTGAATTCTGCCGGAGCGCGTTGCCCCAGCCGTTCAGGTCGGAGCACATCTCGATGGCCAGCTTGCGCGGCGGCAGGCGCAGCAACTGGCGCCAACCCGAGATGAAGTGGCGGCTGCACAGGTTCTCCGCTTCCCAACGCGCAACGGTCTGCCGCGCCTCGGCGAGCAGGCGCCTGGCTTCCCCGGGAGAATCCAGCATCCGCATGGCGATCCGCTGGTGCTTGATCAGGCGGTCCTTCTCGATTTCCGCCTGGTGCATGCGGGCCATGCGCCGCTCCATTGAATCCGGCGATGCGCCCAGCTTGTCTGGCCGCGTCAGCACCGCAACCGGCTTGCCATGGCGGCAGATGGCGACATCCTCCCGGGCCACAACATTCAGGAGCTCGCCCAGGTTCTGCTTCGCTTCGGTGGCGCTTACGCGTTTCATGTCGGAACAGCGAACAAAGTGTCCAAATAGTACCAGATTGGACAAATTGATCAAAAATCGAAATGCGGGCGTCAGCGCTATTCCACCGTCACCGACTTGGCCAGGTTGCGCGGCTGGTCCACGTCGGTGCCCTTATGCACGGCGACGTGGTAGGCCAGCAACTGCAGCGGCACGGTGTAGACGATCGGCGCCACCAGCGGTTCCGCATGCGGCATCTGGATGATGGTGGTGCCGGGGCTTTCCTGCAGGCCGGTGGCGCGGTCGGCAATGACGAACAGGCGGCCGCCGCGGGCACGCACTACCTGGATGTTGGACTTGAGCTTGTCCAGCAGCTCGTTGTTCGGCGCCACCACCACCACCGGCATGTCCTCGTCGATCAGCGCCAGCGGGCCGTGCTTGAGCTCGCCGGCGGCGTAGCCTTCGGCGTGGATGTAGGAGATTTCCTTGAGCTTGAGCGCGCCTTCCAGCGCGATCGGGAACATCGGGCCGCGGCCCAGGAACAGGGTGTGGTGCTTTTCCACGAACAGCTCGGCCAGCTCGCGGATGGCGCCGTCCATCTCCAGCGCCCGCTCCACCGCGCCGGCGGCGGACAGGAGCTGGCGCACGGCCTCGGCCTCGCGCTCGGCCGATAGGCCGCGGTAGCGGCCCAGCATGGCCGCCACCATCGCCACCGCCAGCAGCTGGGTGGTGAAGGCCTTGGTGCTGGCCACGCCGATTTCCGGCCCGGCCTGGGTCAGCATGACCAGGTCCGACTCGCGCACCATGGAGCTCTGCGCAGAGTTGCAGATGGTCAGCAGCGCCAGGTAGCCGGCGCCGCGCGCATGGCGCAGCGCGGCCAGGGTGTCGGCGGTCTCGCCGGACTGCGAAAGGGTCACGAACAGGGTGTCCGGCGGCACCGCCACCTCGCGGTAGCGGTATTCGCTGGCCAGCTCCACGCTGCACGGCAGGCCGGCGAGCTGCTCGATCCAGTACTTGCCGACCAGGCCGGCGTGGTAGCTGGTGCCGCAGGCGACGATGTGCAGGCTCCGCGCCTGCCGCAACAGCTCCGGCGCGCGCAGGCCGAGCGACTCGGGCAGCAGGCGGCCGTTGGCGATGCGCCCCTGCAGGGTGTTGGCCAGCGCTACCGGCTGCTCGAAGATTTCCTTGAGCATGAAGTGGCGGTACTGGCCTTTTTCCGCCGTCTCCGGGTGCAGGGCGATGTCGTGGATCTTGCGCTGGCGGCGCTGGCCGTCGGCGCCGAACAGGCTCACCGTGTCGCGGGTGATCTCGGCGATGTCGCCTTCTTCCATGTAGATGAAGCGCTGCGTCACCGGCAGCAGGGCGGCGACGTCGCTGCCGACGAAGTTTTCGCCCAGGCCCAGGCCGATGACCAGGGGGCTGGCGATGCGCGCGGCGACGAAGCGGTCGGGCGCCTGCGCGTCGAATACGACGATGGCGTAGGCGCCGGTGAAGCGCCGCACCGCTTCGCGCACCGCCTCGGCCAGGCCCACGCCGTGCTTGAGGTTGTCGTGCACCAGGTGGGCGATCACCTCGGTGTCGGTGTCGGAGGCAAACGCGTAGCCCTTGGCCAGCAGCTCGGCCTTGATGATCTCGTAATTTTCGATGATGCCGTTGTGGATCACCGCCACGCGGCCTTCGCTCACGTGCGGATGGGCGTTGGCCTCGGTCACGCCGCCGTGGGTGGCCCAGCGCGTGTGGGCGATGCCGAGCTGCCCCGCCAGCGGCTGGGCGGCTAGCTTCAGCTCGAGCTGCGCCACCTTGCCGACCGAGCGGCGCAGGCCGATCGAACCGTGGTCCAGCACGGCGATGCCGGCCGAGTCGTAGCCGCGGTATTCCAGGCGCCGCAGCCCCTCCAGCAGGATGGGGGTGATGTTGCGCTGGGCGACGGCGCCGACGATTCCGCACATGGGTTGAGTTCGCGGTGAAGTTTACTTGGGTGGACCAGTTTCCAGTTTCCGGTTTCCGGTTTCCAGTAAAAGCGCCAAGGCCGGCGCAGGGTTTTTGCTTTTCACTGGAAACTGTTTTTGCTGGAAACTGCTTTTATCTTTTCTTCTTGGGCCGCTTCCAGTTCGGCAGCGTGCGCTGCTCGCGCGCGCGGCAGATGGTCAGCGCGTCTTCCGGGGCGTCCCTGGCGATGGTGCTGCCGGCGGCGATGTAGGCGCCGCGGCCGATCACCACCGGCGCCACCAGCTGGCTGTCGGTGCCGATGAAGGCGTCGTCGCCGATGATGGTGGCGTGCTTGTTGGCGCCGTCGTAGTTGCAGGTGATCACGCCGGCGCCGATGTTGACGCGTTCGCCCACCGTGGCGTCGCCGACATAGGCCAGGTGGTTGGCCTTGGCGCCGCTGCCGAGCGTGCTCTTCTTGATCTCCACGAAGTTGCCGATGTGCACCGCGTCGCCGAGCTGGGCGTCGGGCCGCAGACGCGCGAACGGGCCGATGCGGCAGTCGCGGCCGGCTTCCGCCGAGTCCAGCACCGAGTGCGCCTCCACCCGCGTGCCCGCGCCGAGCTTGACGTTGCGCAGCACGCAGTAGGGGCCGAGGCTGACGCCTTCGCCCAGCTCCACCTCGCCTTCCAGCACGCAGCCCACGTCGATGTGCACGTCGCGGCCGAAGCGCAGCGTGCCGCGCAGGTCGAAGCGCGCCGGGTCCGCCAGGGCGATGCCGTCGCGCATGAGCTGGGCGGCCTGGGCGAGCTGGAAGCGCCGCTCCACGTGGGCCAGCTGCGCGCGGTCGTTCACGCCCTCGATCTCGTCGATGCTGGCCGGCGCCACCGTGCGGATCTCGATGCCGTCGCGCGCGGCCATGCCGACGATGTCGGTCAGGTAATACTCGCCCTTGGCGTTGTCGTTGCGCAGGTGCGACAGCCAGCGCTTCAGCCGCCGCGCCGGCGCGGCGATCAGGCCGGTGTTGATCTCGTCGATCGCGCGCTGCTCCGGGCTGGCGTCCTTTTCCTCGACGATGCCGCAGACGCGGCCGGTGCCGTCTCGCAGGATGCGGCCGTAGCCGAACGGATCAGGCAGGCGCGCGGTGACCAGCGCCAGGCCGTCGCGCGCGGCCTGCGCCACCTGCCGGATGGTTTCGGCGCGCACCAGCGGCACGTCGCCGTACAGCACCATGACCAGCGCGCCGTCCGGCACCTGCGGCAGCGCCTGCTGCACCGCGTGGCCGGTGCCGAGCTGCTGCTCCTGCACCACCGTCACCACGTCTTCGTAGCCGGCCGCCTGCAGCCAGTCGCGCACGCGGCCGGCGCCGTGGCCCAGCACGACGTGGTTGACCGCGGCCTGCGCCGCGCGCGTGGCGGCCAGCACGCGGCCCAGCATGGGCATGCCGGCCACCGGGTGCAGCACCTTGGGCAATGCCGACTTCATCCGCGTGCCCTGGCCCGCGGCGAGAATGATGGCGTGAAGCTGCATGGGGAGCCCTTGCGCGTCCGGTTCCTGCGCCCATGATAGGGGCCGGCGCGAAATTCCGCGCGGCGGGCGGGAATTGGCGGGCATCTGGCAGGAATCGAACGACTTTAGTATCCCCTCTCCCGCCGGGAAAGGGGTGGGGGTGAGGGGCCGTGCTTAGGCGATGACTCAATGTCATCGCCTGCGGCCCCGAACGCCCGGCCAAGGATGGCCGGGCCGGGCGTGCCGGCGATTGCGCGGCCTCGCCAGGGACGGCTGTGCCGAACATACAAGGGGCAGCCGGTTCGACAAGGCGAAGGGCTTCGTCGATGCGCCGCCCCTCACTCGCGCCTGCGGCGCGGCCTCTCCCTTAAGGGAGAGGCAAGCTAAGCCAAACTCCGCGACGCTTAGTGCGTGCCCTTCTTGATCTTCTGCAGGAACTGCACCAGCGCGGCGGCCTGGATCAGCTCGGCCTGGGCGCGGGCGATGTCGAGGTCGCTCTTGGCGTTGGCCATCATGTCCTCGGCGCGCTGGCGCGCCTCGGCGGCCTTGGCGTCGTCGACGTCCTTGGCGCGCACGGCGGTGTCGGCCAGCACGGTGACCAGGTGCGGCTGCACTTCGAGGATGCCGCCGCTGACGAAGAACGCCTGCTCGCCGCCGTCTTCCTCGCGCACCCGCACCGCGCCGGGCTTGAGCCGCGTCAGCAGGGGCGCGTGGCGCGGCGCGATGCCGACCTCGCCTTCCTCGGCCGGGGCGAACACCATGGCCGCCTCGCCCTGGTGAATCTGGCCTTCGGCACTGACGATGTCGATGTGGATGGATGCCATGTCTTGCTCCGGGGATCAGGGTGCTCGCTTGAAGACGGGAATCGGGAATGGAGAATCGGGAATCGTAAAAGCCGGAATATGAACGATTCCCGATTCCCGTCTGCCGATTCCCGGCTGTTCAGAGCTTGGCGGCTTTCGCCACCGCCTCGTCGATCGTGCCGACCATGTAGAACGCCTGCTCCGGCAGCGCGTCGTGCTTGCCGTCGACGATCTCGCGGAAGCCGCGGATGGTCTCCTTCAGCGGCACGTACTTGCCCGGCGAGCCGGTGAAGGTCTCGGCCACGTGGAACGGCTGCGACAGGAAGCGCTGGATCTTGCGCGCGCGGGCCACCGCGCGCTTGTCGTCCTCGGACAGCTCGTCCATGCCCAGGATGGCGATGATGTCGCGCAATTCCTTGTAGCGCTGCAGCACGCCCTGCACGTCGCGGGCGGTCTGATAGTGGTCCTGGCCGATCACGTTGGGGTCGAGCTGGCGGCTGGTCGAATCCAGCGGGTCCACCGCCGGGTAAATGCCCAGGGCGGCGATGTCGCGCGACAGCACCACGGTGGCGTCCAGGTGGGCGAAGGTGGTGGCGGGCGACGGGTCGGTGAGGTCGTCGGCGGGCACGTAGACCGCCTGCACCGAGGTGATCGAGCCCTTCTTGGTGGAGGTGATGCGCTCCTGCAGCACGCCCATTTCCTCGGCCAGGGTCGGCTGGTAGCCCACCGCCGACGGCATGCGGCCGAGCAGCGCGGATACCTCGGTGCCGGCCAGCGTGTAGCGGTAGATGTTGTCCACGAAGAACAGCACGTCGCGGCCTTCGTCGCGGAAGTATTCGGCCATGGTCAGGCCGGTCAGCGCCACGCGCAGGCGGTTGCCGGGCGGTTCGTTCATCTGGCCGTAGACCATCGCCACCTTGGATTCGGACAGGTTGTCCAGCTGGATGACGCCGGATTCCGCCATCTCGTGGTAGAAGTCGTTGCCCTCGCGGGTGCGCTCGCCCACGCCGGCGAACACCGACAGGCCCGAGTGCTCCTTGGCGATGTTGTTGATCAGCTCCAGCATGTTGACGGTCTTGCCCACGCCGGCGCCGCCGAACAGGCCGACCTTGCCGCCCTTGGCGAACGGGCACATCAGGTCGATCACCTTGATGCCGGTCTCCAGCAGCTCGGTGCTGCCGGCCTGGTCCTCGTAGCTCGGCGCGTCGCGGTGGATCGCCCAGTGCTCCTCGGCGACGACGTCGCCCACCTCGTCGATCGGCTCGCCCAGCACGTTCATGATGCGGCCCAGCGTGGCCTTGCCCACCGGCACCGAGATCGGCGCGCCGGTGTTGCGCACGTCCAGCCCGCGCTTGAGGCCCTCGGACGAGCCCAGCGCGATGGTGCGCACCACGCCGTCGCCGAGCTGCTGCTGCACTTCCAGCGTCAGCGCGGTGCCGTCGATCTTCAGCGCGTCATAGATTTCGGGAATCGCGTCGCGCGGAAACTCGACGTCGATGACCGCGCCGATGACCTGAACAATCTTGCCGGTGCTCATAGACTTGACCTTTGCTTGAATAGCCGTGAATCCAGTGAATGCGCCTCAGGTGCTCATCTGCGGGACGGGCTTGCCGTCGGCCGGACAGTCGTCGCGGCGCTTGTCGCAGAGGCTCACCGAGCTGAAGTAATCGTCCCAGCGTCGCGCTTCCTCCGCGGAAAACTGCTCCGCGGCGGCGCACGGGTACGCCTTGACGTAATTGACCACGAACAGCGAATCGTTGCCGCCCAGCGCCTTGGTGACGAACGTGCGGCACAGGCCGTCGCGCTTATCGCGCTCGCAGTAGCGGTGCTGGGTCTGGCTGCGGTAGCCGCTTTCCACGGCGTCCTGCGCCGGCGCGACCACCTGCCGGGTGCACAGCCGGCCCCACTGCTGCACCACCGCCTGCAGGTAGCGCTGCGGCGGCGTGTGGTCGTGGATCTGCGTCATCGCCGCCAGCTGCTCGGAGCGCTGCCCCGGCGCCGGCTGCATCGGCGCCATCAGCGCCACCCGGCTGCGCTTTTCGCCCTCCTGGAAAGTCCGTGTCTGTACCACCCGCCAGCCCGGCGGCACGTCGAACAGCAGCTGCTCGCCCTGGAACGCACCCGGCTTGTCCGCCGGCGGCGCAGCAGCAGCGCCCGCGTCGGCCTGCGCGGCGGCGCCCAGCAGGGCCGAGGCGGCGGCGAGGACGGCGCTGGCGAGGGCTCGGCGCACGTCAGACCGCGGCCGCGCCGCCGACGATTTCCGCCAGCTCCTTGGTGATGCTGGCCTGGCGGGCCTTGTTGTAGGCGAGTTGCAGGCTGCTGATGATCTTGCCGGCGTTGTCCGAGGCGGCCTTCATGGCCACCATGCGCGCCGACTGCTCGCAGGCCGCGTTTTCCACCACCGCCTGGTAGACCTGCGACTCGATGTAGCGCAGCAGCACCGCGTCGAGCAGCTCCACCGGGTCCGGCTCGTAGATGTAGTCCCAGGGGTGCGAACCCCGCTTGAGTCCCGGCGCGGCGGACGCCGGGCCTTCATCCGCAGCCGCCTGCTCCAGGTGCGCGGCCAGCGGCAGCAGCGGCAGCACCGTGGGCTTCTGCGTCATGGTGTTGACGAACTGGTTGGACACCAGCATCACGCGGTCCACCTCGCCGCTGCGGAAGGCGTCGGCCGCCACCTTGATCCCGCCCACCAGCTGTTCCAGGTGCGGGCGGTCGCCCAGGTGCGCGGCCTGCGCCAGCACCTTGCCGCCGACGCGCTTGAAGAAGGTCGCCGCCTTGTTGCCGAACACCACGAAGTCGGCCTCCACGCCCTGATCGCGGAACTCGCGCACGCTGCGCACGACGGTGCGGAACAGGTTCATGTTCAGGCCGCCGCAGAGGCCGCGGTCGGTGGACACCACGATGAACAGCACGCGCTTGGGCGGGCTCACCCGCGTGAACGGATGCTTGTATTCGGGGTTGGCCTGGGCGATGTGGCCGACCGTGCGGCGGATCTTCTGCGCGTACGGCCGGGCGGCGTGCATCCGCTCCTGCGCCTTGCGCATCTTCGACATCGCCACCTTTTCCATCGCGCGCGTGATCTTCTGCGTGTTCTTCACGCTCTTGATCTTGCTGCGGATCTCTTTTGCGCCGGCCATTGCTTACGTCCGTGAGGCGGGAGGCGGGAGGCGGGAGGCGTTGCCGCACCCGGACTCCAGGTTTACCCGCGTTCCAATGCTCTGTTTCATCTTCAAGTGCGATGCCGGTCGGCCTTCGACGCTGTTGCGCCTCTCGCCTCCCGCCTCCCGGTCAGATCGCCGACTGCTTGACGAACGCTTCCATCGCGCTCTTCAGCTCGCCTTCCAGCGCGTCGTTCCAGTCGCCGGTGTCGAGCTTGTCCAGCAGCGCCTTGCTGGCGTTGGCCAGGTACTGGTGCAGTGCCGATTCCCAGGCCAGCACCTTGTCCGCCGGCACCTTGTCGATGAAGCCCTTTTCCACGGCGTACAGCGAGGCGGCCATCTGGCCGACCGACAGCGGCGCGTACTGCTTCTGCTTCATCAGCTCGGTGACGCGCTGGCCGCGGTCGAGCTGGCGGCGGGTGGCTTCGTCGAGGTCCGAGGCGAACTGGGCGAAGGCCGCCAGCTCGCGGTACTGCGCCAGCGCCAGGCGCACGCCGCCGCCGAGCTTCTTGATGACCTTGGTCTGTGCCGCGCCGCCGACGCGCGACACCGAGATGCCGGCGTTCATGGCCGGGCGGATGCCGGCGTTGAACAGGTCGGTTTCCAGGAAGATCTGGCCGTCGGTGATCGAGATCACGTTGGTCGGCACGAACGCGGACACGTCGCCGGCCTGCGTCTCGATGATCGGCAGGGCGGTGAGCGAGCCGGTCTTGCCCTTGACCTTGCCGCCGGTGAACTTCTCCACGTACTCGGGGTTGACGCGCGCGGCGCGCTCGAGCAGGCGCGAGTGCAGGTAGAACACGTCGCCCGGGTAGGCTTCGCGGCCCGGCGGGCGGCGCAGCAGCAGCGACACCTGGCGATAGGCCCAGGCCTGCTTGGTGAGGTCGTCGTAGATGATCAGCGCGTCTTCGCCCTTGTCGCGGAAGTACTCGCCCATCGAGCAGCCGGAGTACGGCGCGATGAACTGCATCGCGGCGGATTCCGAGGCGGTGGCGGCCACCACGATGGTGTGGGCCAGCGCGTCGTTTTCCTCGAGCTTGCGCACCACGTTGGCGATGGAGCTGGCCTTCTGGCCGATCGCCACGTAGATGCATTTGATGCCGGTGGACTTCTGGTTGATGATGGCGTCGATCGCCAGCGCGGTCTTGCCGGTCTGGCGGTCGCCGATGATCAGCTCGCGCTGGCCGCGGCCGATCGGCACCATCGAGTCCACCGCCTTGTAGCCGGTCTGCACCGGCTGGCTCACCGACTGGCGCGTGATGACACCGGGCGCCACCTTTTCGATCGGGCTGGTGCCGGCGGCCTTGACCGGGCCCTTGCCGTCGATCGGGCGGCCCAGCGCGTCGACCACGCGGCCCAGCAGGCCCTCGCCCACCGGCACTTCCAGGATGCGGCCGGTGGTCTTGACCGTTTCGCCTTCGCCCAGGTGCTTGTAGTCGCCCAGCACCACCGCGCCCACCGAATCGCGCTCCAGGTTCAGCGCCAGGCCGTAGGTGGCCTCGCCCTTTTCGTTGGCCGGGAATTCGAGCATTTCGCCCTGCTGCGCATCGGACAGGCCGTGCACGCGCACGATGCCGTCCTGCAGCGACACGATGGTGCCGGTATTGCGCGCCTCGGCGCTGGCCTCGAAATTCTTGATGCGGGCCTTGATCAGGTCGCTGATTTCCGACGGATTCAGTTGCATGTGTTTTAATCCTGGTTGCTACTGTTCAGCGGGGCGCTGCGCGCCCCGTACTAGGATGATGGGTTCAGCAGCGCCTGGCGCAGGTGCGCGAGTTCGCCGGCCACCGAGCCGTCGATGACGAGGTCGCCGGCGCGGATCACCGCCCCGCCGACCAGCGCCGGATCGGTGTTCCAGGTCACGTCGACCTCGCGCGCCAGCCGCTGGCGCACGCCCTGCACCAGCTTCTGCCGCAGTGCCTCGTCCAGCGGCGCGGCGGTGGTGATGCCCACCTCCACGCGGCGCTCGGCCGCCATGCGCAGCGCTTCGAATTCCCTGGCGATCTCCGGCAGCAGCGGCACGCGGTTGTTGGTCGCCACCAGCCGCACCAGGTTGCGCGCCTGCGCGTCGAGCTGCCCGCCGAGCGAAGCGGCCAGCGCCTCGCCGACGTCGCTGCGCGACAGCCGCGGATCGGCCAGCAGCGCGGCGATGCCGGGCTCGGCCACCGCGGCGGCCAGCGCCTGGAGCATCTGCGACCACGCCGGCAGCGCACGGCTTTCCTGCGCCAGTTCGAATACCGCCCTGGCGTAGGGACGCGCCAGCGTCGAGAGTTCCATGGCGGGCGTCCTATACCTGCGCGGCGAGGTCGGCCAGCAGCTCGGCGTGGGCCTTGGCGTCGATCTCGCGCTTGAGGATGCGGCCGGCGCCGGCCACCGCCAGCTCGCCCACCTGCTTGCGCAGCGTGTCGCGCGCCTGCGCCAGCTCGCGCTCGACCTCGGCACGGCCGGCGGCGACGATGCGGGCCTTCTCCGACTCGGCGTCGAGCTTGGCCTTCTCCAGGATCTGGCCGGCCTGCTTGCTGGCCGAGCCGACGATCTCCTGCGCCTGCTGGCGCGCCGCCTTGAGCGCTTCCTCGCTCTTGGCCGAAGCCTCGAGCAGCGACTTGCTGCCGCGGTCGGCCGCCGCCAGTCCGTCGGCGATGCGCGTCTCGCGGTCCTTCATGCCCTTGGCAATCGGCGGCAGCGCGAACTTCATCATCACCCACACGAAGACCGCGAAAGCGATCATCTGCAGGATCAGCGTTGCATTGATATCCATCGAATCACCCCGCTAAGGGATTGCGGGTGGTGTCTTCAGTGGGCCGCGGCCGCGACAGCCTGCTGCACGAACGGATTGGCGAACACGAAGAACATGCCGATGCCGATGCCGACGAAGGTCACGGCGTCGAGCAGGCCGGCGACCAGGAACATGCGGCCGAGCAGCATGCCGCCCAGCTCCGGCTGGCGCGCGGTGCCTTCGATCAGCTTGCCGCCGAGCAGGCCGAAGCCGATGGCGGTGCCGGCGCCGCCCAGGCCGAGGATCAGGCCGACGGCCAGGGCGGTGTGACTGAGAATCTCTTGCATGAAACGTCTCCTAAGGATGCTTGCTGCGGTGTGAGTGTGGGGCGGGACTTAGATTTAGTGCTCTTCGCTGTGGCTGGTGGCCGCGGTGGACAGGTACACCACCGTCAGCACGGCGAACACGAAAGCCTGCAGCGGGATGACGAGCACGTGGAAGAAGGTCCAGGCGAGCTGCGAGAGGAAGCCGACCACCAGCGAAAGGACGGCCCCGCCGATGCCGGTGCGCAGCTGCGCCAGCAGCAGGGCGATCAGGACGAAGATCAGCTCGCCGGCGAACAGGTTGCCGAACAGTCGCAGCGCCAGCGACACCGGGCGGGCGATTTCCTCGACGATGCGCAGGGCGAAGTTGACCGGGAACAGCCAGGGCCCGAACGGATGCGTCAGCACTTCCTTGAGGAAGCCGACCGGCCCCTTGAAGACGACGTTGTAGCCGATGATCAGGATGAACACCGACAGCGACAGGCCGAAGGTGATGTTGACGTCGGTGGACGGCACGATGCGCAGGTGCTCGACGCCGGCCTTGCCGGCCACGAACGGCAGCAGGTCCACCGGCACGATGTCCATGAAATTCATGAACAGCACCCACACGAAGATGGTGATGGCCAGCGGCACCACCAGGGGGTTGGCCTGCGGGAACACTTCCCGCACCTGGCGCTCCCAGAACTCCAGCGTCATTTCGATGAAATTGAGCAGGCCGCCGGGCTTGCCGGAGGTCGCCGCCCGGGCCGCCTTGAGGAACACGAACAGCACCAGCGAACCGAGCAGCAGCGAGAAGATGACACTGTCGAGGTTCAGCACCCAGAAGCCCTTGGCCGCCGGATCGATCGACAGGGTCCGCAGGTCCAGCTTGAGGTTGGTCAGATGGTGCAGAACGTAACTGCCGGAGTCTTCGTGGCCTTCCGCTGCTGCCATAAATTTCTCAACTTGTTCCGTTACGCCGTTTCAGTCAAATCCCATGCGGGCCAACACCAGCCAGTAGGCCAGCAGGCATACCGCATAAGTCGCAATCAAGGGCAAAAACTGCCTGGCAAACAAGACCGCACCCAGCCCGAACAGCAGCGCGGTCAGCGCAAACTTGCCAGCCTCCCCTCGGTAGAGCGCACCCATCGTTTCTTGCGGCGTCCGCGCCGTGCCTGGCGCGAACACACGTAATCCGAAATACGCCGTCGGTATCAGAGCAACCAGCCCGCCATAAACAGCGGCAATGGCCTGCGGCCTCCCCCAGAGCCCGCCGATCAAGGTCGCGGCGACTGCGAGTATCCCGATCTGCGCCAGGCAAACCGCCCTGGCAATTGCCGCCCCTTGCAGCGGTGTCCGCATGTCTTCCGCCCGTGGTGATGTTTGGCTTGATCGCCTCGAAAGCGAACTCACCTGCGGGACTGCGATTTTAACGGGTGCAATGAAACTTGGTCAATCGACATGCACGGTTTTGGGTTTCGCCCCTGCCCGGGGCGGTGCAGCCGCCGCAGGCGCCGGCCGGCGACTCACCGGAACATTTTCAGGACGCGCTCCAGCTGCGCGCCGTCGGCAAAGCCGATGACGATCCTGCCGCGGCCGGATTTCCGCTGCGTCACCTGCACCGGCAGGCCGACGCGTTCGCTCAACTCCAGTTCCAGCGTGCTGCGCTGGCGCTGCGGCGGCGCGCCGGTCCGGGCGGGCTGCTGCGCCAGCAGGCTTTCGGTCTGGCGCACCGACAACTGGCCCTCCACCACGCTGCGCGCCAGGGCGAGCTGGCGCGCGCCCTGCGCGGCCAGCAGCACCTTGGCGTGGCCCAGCGAGAGCTTGCCGTCGCGCACCAGCGCCTGCACTTCCGCTTCCAGGTCCAGCAGGCGCAGCAGGTTGCTCACCGCCGCGCGCGAGCGGCCCACCGCCTCGGCGGTCTGCTCGTGGGTGAGGCCGCACTCGTCAATCAGCCGGTGCAGCGCTTCGGCTTCTTCCAGCGGATTCAGGTCCGCGCGCTGGATGTTCTCCACCAGCGCCACCGCCATCGCCGCGCGGTCCGGGATCTGCCGCACCACCGCCGGAATGGTCTTCAGGCCGGCCATCCGCGCGGCGCGCCAGCGCCGCTCGCCGGCGACGATCTCGTAACGCCCGCCGCCGGCCGCCCGCGCCACGATCGGCTGCACCACGCCCTGGGCGCGGATCGAGTCGGCCAGCGACTCCAGCGACTGCGCGTCGAAGTTGCGCCGCGGCTGGTGCCGGCCCGGCGCCAGAACCTCCAGCGGCAGCTCGCGCAGCTCCTCCGCCGCTTCCGCCTGCGCCGGCGACACGCTCCCCAGCAGCGCATCCAGCCCCCTGCCCAGCCCCCGCTTTTTTGTGCTCATCGGCTTTTCGTGTGTCCTGACCCGGTTACCTTTGCCGGCCTGCCGCGGCGCTGCGGCCGGCGCTACTGCGGCTGATCCGACTGCGCGGCCATGGCCGCATTGCGGAACCGCAACGGATCGGCGATGGTGGGAATCGACTCGAAGCCGCCGCCGGTGCCGTGCAGCACCACCGTACCGAATCCGAGCATGCGCCCGCCGATGCTCTGCTGCACTGCGATGCTCTCGATGCGCTTGTGCAGCATCTCGGTGGTGTGCCGGCTGATCAGTCCGCGCTTGGCGATGACGCGCTTGGACGTGACCACCAGTTCGGTGGATGCCGCCGCCAGCCAGGCGGGGATAGCCGCGAACACGCCGAAGCCGACGAACGCCAGCGCCGGCGCCAGCAGCACCGGCGCCTGCGTGCGCCACAGGGCCAGCAGCACCAGGCCGATGACCACGAACAGCATCGGCTTGCCGTAGATGATCCAGTGCAGGCGCCCCCTGCACAGCACCGTCTCGCCGGGCAGCAGGTTGTTGTCGACGTAAGACATAACGAAGCAGTTTCCGGTTATTAGTTTCCAGTTTCCAGTAAAAGCCAGCGCTCGGCCAGCATTTGCCTTCATCTGGAAACTGGAAACTGGAAACTGGAAACTGGAAACTGATTTCCTTGCATGCTCAGCACAGCCGTCCCTGGCGAGGCCACGCGGTCGCCGGAACGCCCGGCCCGGCCATCCTTGGCCGGGCGTTCGGGGCCGCAGGCGATGACATCGAGTCATCGCCTAAGCGCGTCCCCTCACCCAAGCGCCATCTGCCCGCCGTCGTGCCGCCGCAGCACTTCGCCGGCCAGCGCCAGGTAGGCCCTGGCGCCGCTGGAGGCGGCGTCGTAGCCGAGCACCGGCAGGCCGTGGCTGGGCGCCTCGGCCAGGCGCACGTTGCGCGGCACGATGGTGCGGTAGACCTTGTCGGGAAAGTGCTGCAGCAGCTGGGCGGAAACGTCGTTGGACAGGTTGTTGCGCGGATCGAACATGGTGCGCAGCAGGCCTTCGATCTCCAGGCGCGGGTTGATCACGCGGCGGATCTTTTCGATGGTGTCGACCAGCGCCGTCAGGCCTTCCAGCGCGTAGTACTCGCATTGCATCGGGATCAGCACGCCGTCGGCGGCGACGAAGGCGTTGACGGTCAGCTTGGACAGCGCCGGCGGGCAGTCCAGCAGGATGTAGTCGTAGTTCGCCGCCACCTGCTCCAGCGCGGTCTTCAGCGCGAAGTCGCCGGCAGCGACGTCGCGCAGCTTGATCTCCGCCTCGGTCATGTCGGCGTTGGCCGGCATGATGGAGAAGCCGAGCTGCGGCAGGAACTGGATCACCTCGGCGGCCGGCGCCTGCTCCAGCAGCACGTCGCGCGTGGTGCGCGCCAGCGCGTACTTGTCCACGCCGACGCCCATGGTGGCGTTGCCCTGCGCGTCCAGGTCGACCAGCAGCACGCGCCGCCGCGTCGCCGCCAGCGAGGCGGCGAGGTTGATCGCGGTGGTGGTCTTGCCCACTCCGCCCTTCTGGTTGGCGACGGCGATGATGTGCGCCATGTCAGCCGGGCCGCCGCGCCAGGATCACCAGGTGGCGCTGCTCCCCAAGCCCCGGCACGTTCAACGGTTTGACTTCCACGACCCCGACCCCCGCGGGCAGATCCTGCATTTCCCTGCGGTCGAGCTTACCTTTCATCGCCAGCCATTGGCCATCGGCGGCAAGCAGGTGCGCCGTCACCCGGACGAATTCGGCGACCGTGCCGAAGGCGCGCGACACCACGCTGGCGAAGCCGGCCGCCGGCAGGTAGGCCTCGGCGCGCTCCTGCACCACCTGCACCTTGTCCAGGCCGAGGCTGCGCACCGCGTGCCGCAGGAAGCGCGCTTTCTTGCCGTTGCTGTCCAGCAGGGTCACCGCCAGCGCCGGCCGTGCCAGGGCCAGCGGTATGCCCGGCAGGCCGGCACCGCTGCCCACGTCCAGCAGCGGGCTGCGCACGTAAGGCAGCACGGCCAGGCTGTCGAGAAGGTGGCGCCGCACCATCGCCAGCGGCTCGCGCACCGCGGTCAGGTTGTAGGCGGCGTTCCATTTCTGCAGCTCGTCCAGGTAGGCCAGCAGCGGGCCGGCCAGCGGCGCCGGCAGGGCCAGCGCCGCCAGCCCCGCCGACAGCTCGCGTTCGAGCACGGCGCGCGGCGCAGCCGCCGCCTCGCGCGCCATGCCGCCGGCTCCCGGCGCCGTCAGACCACGAACAGGGAAACGAACTCCTGCACCGGCGTCGCTTCCAGGCGCGCCTGGTCGTCGGCCAGGTGCAGGATCCTGCCGGCGTTCTTCGGCGCCACCTTGAGGGCCAGGTTGTGCTTGAATTTTTCGACCAGCAGCGGGATGCCTTCCTTGCGGCGGCGGCGGTGGCCGATCGGGTATTCCACCACCACTTCCGGCAGCTTGCTGCCGTCGTTGAACTCCACGGTGATGCCGTTGGCGATGGAGCGCTTGTCCGGGTCCAGGTAGTCCTTGGTGAACTGCACGTCCTCCACGCATTCCATCTTCTCGCGCAGCGCGTCGATGCGCGGGTCGGCGGCCACCGCGTCCTCGTAGTCGCTGGCCACCAGCCGGCCGAAGATCATCGGCACCGCGGTCATGTACTGGATGCAGTGGTCGCGGTCGGCGAAGTTGGCGAGCTTGCCCTTCTTGTCGATGATGCGGATCGCCGACTCGTGGGTGCGGATGGTGATCTTGCGGATCTGCGCGATGCGGTCCTTCACCTGCGGGTGCAGGGTCATGGCGCATTCGGCCGCGGTCTGCGCATGGAACTCGGCCGGGAAGCTGATCTTGAACAGCACGTTCTCCATCACGTAGCTGCCCAGCGGGCGCGCCAGGGTGATGGCCTTGCCGCGGTTGAGCGAATCCTGGAAGCCCCAGGTCTTGGCGGTCAGCACGGTGGGGATGTTCATCTCGCCGCGCAGGGTGCGCAGCGCCAGCAGCACCGCGCGCGAAGTGGCGTCGCCCGCCGCCCAGGACTTGCGCGAGCCGGCGTTCGGCGCATGCCGGTAGGTGCGTAGCGCGCCGCCGTCGGCCCAGGCGTGGGTCAGCGCGGCGACGATCTCGTCGCGGCTGCCGCCCAGCAGCTTGGTCACCACCGCGGTGGAGGCCACGCGCACCAGCAGCACGTGGTCCAGGCCGACGCGGTTGAAGCCGTTGTCGAGCGCCAGCACGCCCTGGATCTCGTGCGCCATGATCATGCCTTCCAGCACGTCGCGCAGGGTCAGCGGCTTGCGCCCTTCGGCGACGTTGCGGCGCGACAGGTAGTCGGCCACCGCCAGGATGCCGCCGAGGTTGTCCGACGGGTGGCCCCATTCGGCCGCGAGCCAGGTGTCGTTGAAGTCCAGGTAGCGGATCATGCAGCCGATGTTGAAGGCCGCCGCCACCGGATCGAGCTCGTAGCTGGTGCCCGGCACGCGGGCGCCGCCGCTCATCGAGGCGCCCGGCACCACCGGCCCCATCAGCTTGGTGCAGCCGGTGTAGGACAGCGCCTGCAGGCCGCAGCCCAGGGTGTCGATCAGGCAGTAGCGCGCGGTGCTCAGCGCTTCGTCGGTAAAGCCCTTGTGGTTGTACACATAGTCGGCGATCTGCACGATGACGGAATCGGGATCGGGGCGGGTTGCATCGCGGATATCGTGGGCGCTCATTGGGTTCTTTTGCGGGCCGGGAGGAGGGACAAAAATCGGCCGGCAGTATAACTCGCCGCGTCCGCAGCCGGCCCATTAGGATGGGCCCTTAGTAGGACGGGCCCCCAGCTACGGCCGCTGCTCCGCCGGGCCCGCGCGGCCCCGCTCACTCCGCTGCCGGCTGGTGCAGGCTGACCACGTGCGGATGCCCGGGATCGGCCGGCCGCGGACGCGGGATCAGGGTGCGCAGCATCAGCTTGAAGTATTCGCGGAAGTCCAGGTCGGAGGGAAAGCTCTCCGGCGCGTCGCGGTGCACCTGCTGGTTGCCGATGAAGGTGGCATAGGCGAAGGTCGCCCACAGCCGCGCATCCTGCTGCGACAGGCCCAGCGCTTCGTAGCTCTTGTACAGGTAGCGCAAGCGCCGCTCGGTGACGCGCCGCACCACCGTGCCGACGCGCGGGTCGTCGGACGCCGCCGCCATCGCCAAGTACAGCCGGCCGGCGCGGTAGCTGGCATTGCCGCGCTTGAACAGCTTGACGATGCGCTCGTAGGGATCGGGCTCGTCCTCCACGCCGGCGATGGCGTCCTCGGTTTCGCGCTTCTCCCACAGTTGCAGCGCGGCGGCGACCAGGGCGTCGCGGTTGGCGAAGTGCCAGTAGAAGCTGCCCTTGGTGACGCCCAGGCGCCGCGCCAGCGGCTCCACCGCCACCGCCTCGAGCCCGCCGGCGGCCATGGCGTCGAGCGCGGCCTCGGCCCACTGCTCGGC
>JADHNH010000031.1 GCA_016779605.1 Nevskia sp.
GGCCCTGCGTGGACACCTGGTGAGGACTGGCGCAGGACTTCGGGCAAAGGCGAAACAGTCCGCAAATGAACGCGAATAAACGCCAATGCATTCCGGGGGCGATATCGCCTCAGGGGCCCGCGCCGCGGAATTCAATTGCCGGCTAGGGATTTCCGTTGCGCGCGAAGTCGTAAGCGCGCAGCGCCCAGTGCTTGAGGTCCGGGCCTGGGCCAGTCGCGGCGGAACAACGTGAAGCAGACCCAGCCGGGACCGAGCTGCGCGGCGGGATCGGCGCCGCAGCGCAGTGCGATGGCACAGTCGTCCGGGCGCAGGCGGTAGTACACCTGCGCCATGCCGGCGGCGCCGCCGAACACGGTGCCGGCGGTCACCACATACGGCGAGCGGAACACCCGCAGCTCGCCGCGCAGCTCGTATTCGCCCAGGCCTTTCAGAGACTCGATGAAGGCGCTGCCCACCTCGTCGCGCGCGCACTGGCGGGCGAAGTGCGACTCGGCTTGCGGATTGACGATGGTGACCATGCGCGGCCGCGGGCTGCCGGGTTTCAGCTCGTGTGCTGCGGGCCGGATGGCGCGTTGGTGTCACCCGGCGGCGCACCCGGCGGAGCGGATACCGGCTCCACCGCGCCCGGTTGCTGCTGGGCCGGCACCGCGGCAGCGCCCTTGGCGGCAGGTGCCGGCGGGGCGGCCGGATCAGAGGAGGCGCCGGCGGCGGCAGCGGAGCCGCCGGCGGGATTGAACACGGTGCCGTGCCCCGGCTTCGGATCGGCCTGCCCGGCTCCCGGGCGCGTGGCCTCCTCCGGCACCGGCGGCAGCAGCTGCGCTGCGAGCGCGGCCGAATTGACGACCGAGGGATCGTCGCGCAGCTTCAGGTAAAGCCGGCCGTCGTTCGGGCGAGGCACCGGCATGGCGTACCCGGGAAAGCCGTCCGGAACCTGCACCGGGTGGTCGAATTGCGGACTGCCGGACACCGAGTCGACCAGGAAAAGGTCGGCGCCGGAAAGCTTGCAGGCGAGGTCCGGTGCCTGGGGGCACTGGAGTTCCTTCAGCATCGGCAGGCGCACCAGGGTCGCCAGGGGCTGCCAGTCGCCGGCGACGCCGTCGACGCGCACGCGGAACTGCAGCGGCCCGAAGGCGGACGGCCCGAACGCCTTGATCGGGTCGAGTGTCGCCACCGCCACCCTGGAGTCCTCGAGCCGGATGCTGCCGTCGCCCAGGCCGAGGATGGCCGAAAACGATCCGTCGGCCGCGGCGACCTCGATCGTCGCGCCGCGAGGGAAGGCCGGCGGCGATTGCGCACGCACCGAGAACGTGAGCGCGGCATCCTGCGGCAGCTCGTCCTGGTTCGCCAGCTGGATGTTGCCGCCGCCGGCAGCGGACGCTTGCACGCTCTTGGCGATCAAGGCCACGCGGGGCCGCGGCGCGTCCACCGATGCGGCGAGCCGCAGCACGCGTCCGTCCTTCAGCTTCACTTTCGCGGCCGGGGCCGAGCCGGACGCCAGCGCCGCCGCGGCCTGCGCGTCCTGGGCCACCATCGCCAGTTCGTCGCTGCCGTGGGCGGACGACAACACCCCCGGCACGAATGCGATATTTCCGATCGACAGGCCGGCAACCTGGTCGAGCCGGCTGCCTTTGAGGACGCCCTGCGCGTCGCCGGCATGGATGGCGAAGCCGTCGAGGCGGCCGGCATCGGCGAAGGCCTGCACCGGGATCGCCTGCGGCGCGCCGCCGCCGTATTGCGCGACCAGCAGGCTCATCGGCCCGGGCTGCGCATCCTGCAGCGGCAGCTTGACCTCGACCGCGTCGGCGCCGTCCGCCTTCCAGTCGACCCTGGTCTCCTGGCCGGCGGCGTCCTTCAGCGCGATGCTCTCGACGCAGCTGGCGCCATCGCCGCGCAGGTGAACGGTATCCTGCCGGCCGACGATCAGCGCATCTTCGTCTCCGGCAGCCAGCGACCAGCCGTCCGCAGCGGCGGCGCGCAGCTGGAAGCGCGGACCTTGATACGGCTCGAAGCCCCAGTAGCCGTGCAGCGAGGCGCGGATGCTGCCAGCCGCCGGCACGGCCGCGCGCAGCGCGGACGCGTCGACCACGAAGCCGCCCTGCGCCGCGTCGGCCCGGGCGGGCAGGTCGATGGTCTTGCCGTCCTTGCCGCTCAGGCTGAGGGCAAGGTCGTGGGCATAATCGGTCGAAAACACCAGGGGCGCGCCCTCGACCGGCAGCAGCAGCGCCGCCCGGCTGGCGCAGTAAACCTCTTTGGGATCCACGGCGTGCAGGGGCGGCGGCTGCGGCGGCTCCACCGCCGGCAGCGCCACCGCCAGCACCGATTTCGGGTCGTAGAACGAAGGCACCGTGTTCAGGGTCAGCGCCAGCTTGTCGCCCTGCGGCGAAACCAGCGCCGGAATGTATTGATACTCCGCGGTGCGGAACGAATCGAAGATGCGGGCAATGTCCAGCACCGACGCGAAATAGGGGCTGTAGTAGCCGTAACCCAGCTGCTGGGTGGCGCTGGCCTCCATCAGCAGGTCGCTGCCCGGGGTCGAGGTGAGCGCCTCCACCATCGACGTGCTGTGCCCGTCGTTCAGGATCAGCGACTCCCTGCCCTGCATCAGGCAAGGCGCCTGCAGTTCCGGACTCCGGTCCAGGCACTTGTCGTCGACCTTGATCGCCAGGCTCCGCGCCAGCAGCGGCGCCACGTCCTTGAGCCTGGACGGGTCGGCGTCGTCGAGCGCGCGGATCGTCACCAGGTAGCGCTCGAGGCGGGAGCGGTCTAGCTCGGCCTGGTTCAGGTCCTGCGAGGTGCGCACGAAGGCGCCCGGCCGTCCGCGCACCGCGTTCCGGAGCGTGCGGAAATCGCCGCCGGTGGCCGGCGCCAGGAACACCAGCACCTGCCCGGCGCCGGGCGGCACGGTGACGGTGAGCCCGTCGCGCGCGCACTTGCCGGTCCAGGTCTTGCAGGGAAAGAACCAGCTCTCCGGCGGCGGATTGGTGGACCCGCTCAGGAAAGCGGCCACCATCAGGTAGTGCGCCGACTGGGTGGGCGGCAGGTCGGCCTTGATCCACAGCCGGTCGCCCTCGGCGAGATTGGGCACTTGCGAGGCCGGCAGGGTCGTCTCACCACGGGTAACCCTGACCTCCAGGGTCGGCCCGGCGAGGTCGAACGGCGCAGGGACGGCGTGGGCCGCTCCTGCCAGGACTGTGGCAAAAAGCAAAAGCCAGCGGCTGCATCGCGATACCATGGCAATACTCTAGGCATCCGCCGCGGAATAGATCAATCTTGATTGGTCAAAATGACGGCCAAGCGATAGACATCCATCCGCGCCGAACGTTGCACGAGGTCGACCGCTGTGCTTCACATCGGGCAACGCGCCGGTTTGCCGGCATCCCCACGCAGATAAGTCGCTCGACGCTACCGGCGTGGAGACACGGGCACGCTCCGCTGGTGCGACGAGGCGCCGGCCCGCAGATCGACCCGGCGCATCGCATCAAACGCGACTTCCATGGCACCCTCGGCGCACAAACCGCTGATCCGCGCATCTTCGTAAGCGCGCAAGCCGCCTTCGATCAAGGTTCGCCGGATCCTCTCGACCTGGGATTGCACGAGCATTGGCGCGGACTGCCAGGCTCTAGCGCAAAAAGCTTGTTGCCGACTGCAGCCGCTGCTCGGCGTCGGCACTGATCTTCGCCACCAGCGCTGCGGCGCTTTCGACGCCCTTGATCAGACTGGCGCCCTCGCCGGCCCAGACGACGGCCGTGTCGTAGTCCTCCTCGCCCACCGCGGCCTGGTAGGCGGTTCTCGCGGCGTCCGCATCTGCCGCCAGGTCCGCTTCCCGGCCGTCCCAGCGCTCCATGAAACGGTTGCGCAGCGCACGGCCAAGAAAGTGCCCGGGCCAGGTGTATCCGCGGACGATATCGAACACCCGCGTGCGCGCGGTATTGCCGCCGTCGGACGCAACGATGCGCCGCTTGGCCGCGTCCCGGCCCAAGGACTCCGCCGACGCATAGAAGCGCGTGCCGAGCATGGCCCCGCAGGCCCCCAGCATCAGCGCCGCGGCCAGGCCGCGGCCGTCGCCGATCCCGCCGGCCGCGAGGACCGGAATCGGCGCCACCGCGTCGACGACGGCCGGAACCAGCGGCAGGGTGGCACGCGCGCCGCCATGCCCGCCCGCCTCGGTGCCTTCGGCGACGATGAGGTCGGCGCCGGCTGCACGGGCGACACGGGCCTGCTCGAGGTCCTGCACCTGGCAGATCAGCTTGCTGCCCGCTGCCTTGATTGCCGGCGCGTAGGGCCGCGGATCCCCGAAGGACAGCAGGAACGCGCTTGGGCGGTAGCCGAGCGCAAGCTCCAGCACTTCGGGCCGGAGCGACCAGGTGATGAGTCCCACGCCCCATGGCCGCTTTGTCTCCCCCCGCAGCAGCGACAGCTCGTTGCGCAGCCACGCGGCATCGCCGTAACCGCCTCCGACCAGGCCGAGCCCGCCGGCGTTCGAAACCGCCGCGGCCAGTCGCCCGCCGGACACTCCGCCCATCGGGGCCAGGACAATCGGGTGCCGCAAGCCGAACAGTTCCGTCAGTGCAGTGGCAATCATCGCCTCACCCGTCCCGTGCATGGATAAAACAGGAGTATTAAATGCACGATATCATATCGTAACCGGGCGCTTGCCTCGCACGCCGGCCCGCGCAGTGCAGCGCCCGGCGATGCGCGGCATGGCGCGCCGGGGCTGCCCGCGTCCCGGCAGCGGGACAGGACGCGCCTCCTAGCGGTCTGCGCTGGCCAGGATGCCGGCTTGTGCGAGGGCGCCGATGCGCGCCTCGCTGTAGCCCAGCACGCCGGAAAGCACGGCGGCATTGTGCTGGCCGAGCAGCGGCGCCGTGAGATCCGGCAGATCGGGTTGCGCCGAGAAGCGCAACGGGAACCCCGGGATCGAGAACTGGCCGAGGACGGGATCGACGATGGTGCGGACCGTGCCGCGATCCCTGAAATACGGATGGTCGATCGCGTCGGCCGGGCTGAGCACCGGCGCCGACGGCACGCGATGGCGCTCCAGCAGCTCCAGGGCGCTGTCCTGGTCCTTGAAGCCCGCCAGCCAGGCCTCGATGACCGGCGTCAGCTCGCGCTGGTTCTGCGCGCGCAGCGTGCCGGTCTCGAAGCGCGGGTCCCGCTTCAGGTCCGGCCGCTGCATGGCGTCGCACAGCCCCTCCCACTGGGACTGCAGGGCGAGGATCACGATATGGCCGCCGGGAACCTTGAAGATGCCGAACGGCGAAACCAGCGGATGATGCGGGCCGCTGCGCATCGGCACATAAGCGCCCTTGCCCAGGGAGGCGGCCTGGATCGGAATCTCCAGCATGTGGAAGACCGAGTCGACCATCGAGATGTCGAGCCACTGGCCCTGGCCGGTGCGGCTGCGGTGGAACAGGGCATAACCGATGGCCGAGAAGGCATGAACGCCGGAGGAGACGTCGGCCAGGGAAATGCCGGCCGGCAGCGGCGGGCCGTCCGCATTGCCGGTCATGTGCATGACGCCGGCGAAGGCCTGCGCCACCCAGTCGTAGCCGGTCTTGTGCGACAGCAGGCTGTTGCGCCCATAGGCGGAAATGGACGCCATCACGAGCCCCGGGTTGAGCCGCTTGAGGTCGTCGTACGCCAGGCCGCGCTTTTCCATGACGCCGGGGCCGAAGTTCTCCACCACCACGTCGGCCTTGGCGGCCAGCTCGCGCGCGATGGCGACGGCTTCGGGCTTGCGCAGGTCCATGCACAGGCTCTGCTTGCCGCGGTTCTGCTGCACGAAGTAACCGCTGCGGCCGTCCACCACCAGGGGCAGCAGGCGCGAGGGGTCGCCGCCCGGCGCCGGCTCGACCTTGATGATCTCGGCGCCCATCTCCGCCATCAGGCGCGTCACCGTGGGCCCGGAAAGGTACTGGGTGAAGTCGAGTACCCGGATGCCCTCGAGGATGTTCATGGTCGTTGGTGGCTCAGATGATCTTGTGCTTGCGGCAGAACGCGGTCACCAGCCCGGCGATGAGCTTCGGGTCTTCGAACATCGGGTAGTGGCCGATATTCTTGAGGTGCAGCACCTCGGCGTTCTTGAGCAGGCGCCCGGTTTCCTCGACCAGCTCGCGCGGCACCCAGAAGTCGTCTTCGCCGCGGATCAGCAGGATCGGGCACGTCACGCCCTTGAGCCTGGCGCGAACGTCGTGCCGGGCCCAGCCTTCGAGGTCGCCCACCGCGCTGACCTGGGAATTGCGGTGCTGCCAGCGCAGCTCGGCGATCTTGTCGGCGGGGCACTTGCGGTTGAGCGATTCCGTCGCCGCCCGTTCCATCTGATCCTGCCAGCCGGGCGCCCATGACGGATGAACCATGCCGGAGGGCAGCGGGAATGTCGGCGTGCGCGCACAGCCCTCCATCGGCACGCCGGCGGCCATTTCGCGCCAATGATGGGCGGCATAATCCAGCGTGATGTCGCCGCCGATCGAGCAGCCGAGGATGACCGGCTTTTGCAGCCCGAGCGCCTGCACGAACGCGTGCACGAACTCGGCGTGTTCGTGGATGGTGCGGTGCTGCTGCCAGTTGACCGGATAGGAGCGCGAGTGCCCGGGCAGATCCGGCGCGTAGGCATGGAAGCCGCTCTTCGCCAGCAGCGGCAGCAGGTACTGGTACTCCAGCGAACTGGCACCCGCCGTATGCACGCAGACGATGGGCCGGCCTTCGCCCAGTTCGTCGTAGAACGTCCGGGTGCCGTTGACCTTGACGTAGTGTCCGCGGATGTCTTCTGGCGTTGCCATGGTGGTTCTCGTCGAGTTAGCGCTTGGCGGCGCAATCTTTGATCGCGTATGCGAGCAGGAACATCGCCTCGCTCATCCGTCCCGCTTCCAGGAGATTGCCCTCGGTGGCGATTTCCACCGAGCTTTCCCCCACTCGTTCGAGGCCCGGGTCGTCCTCGAAGTAGCGCTTGCCCGGGAACGTCAGGTCGGCCCACAGCCGCTTGCCGCTCAGCAGCAGGTTCCAGGACGCCTCGCTGCCGGCGAACTTGAAGGTGTAGCCGAAAGGGGGAACCGCCGTCTGGTGGTCGATGACCTTGCCGCAATAGATCTTCAGCCATAGCCGATCGTCGTCCACCTGCAGCAGAACCGAGCCGTCGAACCAGCGTGTCTGCTCGCAGAAAGCGGCATTGGCAGCGAGCGCTTTCAACAGCCGCGCCTGAAATGCGGGATTTGCGATGAAACTCATGCCCGGCCTCCTTTGTCAGCGGTCAGACCCGCGCCTGTTGCAGGCGCCGGGAGCGAACGATTGCGCGGAAACGATCTTCTCACGTGCGGTCTCCCGGCATCGGTGTTTCGGCGGCATCCATTTGCGGCCTGCGATCGCGCCCGTCACGCCCGTGCGCCCAGCAGCGGAACGCCCATCTTGCGCAGCAACGGCAGGATTTCCCGTTCGAAGCGCAAGGTGTCCTTGTAATAGTCCAGGAAGATCATCAGGAAGCCGTCCATGCCGGCCTCGAACAGGTCGCGCAGCTTTTCCGCCACCTGCTCGCGCGTGCCGATCACCGGCTGCGCGCCGGCGCCCAGGGCGAACTGCTCGGCGGTGAAGTTGTCGTAGGAGCCGCTCTGCACGTTCAGGCCGCGCGCCCAGTTGTCCACGGCAACGCGGTCGATGTTGTCGAGGATGCGGCGGCGCTCCTCTTCCGCTTCCCGCTCGGTGTCGCGCCACAGCACGAAGGGGTAGCAGGCGCATTGCACGCTGCGGCCGAGCCGCTGCGCGCGCCGCTTGATGTCGGCCACCACCTCGCGCGAAGCCTCCAGCGTCGGCGGGCTGATGAAGGACCAGTCGCATACCCGCGACACCACTTCCTTGGCGTCCTCGGAGCTGCCGGCGTTGGCAATGACGGGATGCGGCTTCTGCAGCGGCTGCGGGCGCACGTAGCCGCCGGTGATCTTGTACCAGGGGCATTCGTAGTTGAAGCTGCCCGGCTCCTGCGTCCACAAGCCCTTGAGGATTTCGATGTAGGCCTCGGTGCGCCGGTAGCGCTCCGCGTGCGGCATCACCTCGATGCCCATCATGCCGAATTCCAGCTCGCTCCAGCCGCTGACGATGTTCAGCCCCCAGCGGCCCTTGCCGATGTGGTCCAGGGTGGCGCCCATCTTCGCCGTCGCCACCGGGTGGAACACCGGCACATGCACGGTGGAAAAGACCCGTATGCGCGAAGTGTTGGCCAGCAGGGCCGCGGCCCAGGTCATGGTTTCCTGCGAATTGCCTAGGTAGTCGGTCTTGCCGCCGTAGCCTTTCCACTTGGCGACCGGAAACAGGAAATCGAAGCCCGCCGCCTCCGCCGCCAGGGCGATGCGCAGGTTTGATTCGTACGTCCAGTCGTCCGGTTCGGGCTTGTAGGTGCTCATCGAATAGGCGTAGCTGCAGTTGGGCATGAACAGCCCAAGCTGCATGCGCCTGCCGTCATCGCCCGGCGTTGGTGACATCGAAGCTCACTCCAGATTTGCGGCGGCGCCGCTTGTTGACACGGATGAACGCGAGCGGCCGCGCGCCTGCCGGACTCCCCTGCCGCCGGCGGGCGCGCCACCCGGTGCGCGGGTCAATACGCCATCTCCAGCACCTCCATCACTTCGTCCACGGATTGCACCGGCCGGGGGTTGGTGGCGACGATCATGTCGGCGATCGCGTCGGCGGCGATGGCGGGAAAGTCCTGCCGGCTCACGCCGACGTCGCGCAGGCGCCACGGCTGATCCAGAGCCTTGACCAGCTGCAGCACGGCGTCGCGGCCGGCCTTGCGGGCGGACTCCGCATCCATGCCGGCGGTGTCGACGCCCATCAGCCCGGCGATCCAGCGCTGCTTGTCGCCGACGTGGTCTTTGTTCCAGGTCATCACGGCGTGCATCATCACGCAGGAGGTCTGGCCGTGCGGCACGTTGCAGCGCGCGCCGAGCTGATGGCCGATGCCGTGGCTGAGGCCCAGCGTGACGTTGGCCAGGCCCGATACCGACATCCACGCCGCGAGGTGCGCGCGGGTGCGGGCGGCGAGGTCGTCCGGCTGCGCCCGGCACTGGCGCAGCGTGCGCGCCAGCGTCTGCAGCGCATGGGCGGCCAGGGCGTCGGTGAACGGATGGGCGTTGCCGGAACAGATCGCTTCGATGCAATGGTCCACCGAGCGCATGCCGGAAGACAGCCACAGCCACTGCGGCGTATCCAGGGTGAGCGCGGCGTCGAGGATGATGGCCTTGGCGGTGAGCTTGCGGTCGATGTACAGATCCTTCACCCGGCGCTTTTCGTCGGTGATGCCGACGAAGTGCGTGCATTCGCCGCCGGACAGCGTGGTGGAGATGGCGACCAAGGGGACGCAGGCGCCCTTGATGGGAGGGATCTCCAGCGTGGCGGGATATTCGAAGCGCGTGCGCATGCGTTCGAATCCGCCGGTGTCGGTGATGTTTTCCGCCAGCGCCAGGAGCACCGCCTTGGCCGTATCGTTGGGCGAGCCGCCGCCGAAACTGACCACGCCGTCCGCTCCCAGGCTGCGCGCGTAATCGGCCGCGCGCAGCACGGACCCCGCGTGCACGTGCTGCACCGTTTCGCTGAACACACCGGCGATGCGGCCCTTGGCCGCCGCCAGCACGCGGTCCACCAGACCGGTTCTGCCGGCCAGCGAGCGCCCGGTGACGAGCACGGCGCGGCGCACGCCGTTGCTTTCCAGGATGTCCGCCAGGCTGGAGACGCTGCCGGGGCCGTAGTACACGTCGTCCAGCGGCAGCAGGGTGAAGCGCCCGGCCAGGGGCTTGTCCTCGCCAGCAAGCATCCTCTCCTCCGTCATTTTTGTCGCGTCGCGGTCGGCGCCAGCTCAGCGCGGTACCGTCACCTGCGCGAGCCGCCGCGCCGTGCACCGCCGTCGACTTATAGTCCTCTATAAGACGATGCTATAGGTCGATATAGGGACTGGCAAGCGCCGACGCAGCGACGTCACGCGCCGCCTGGCCAACGAGGGCCGCGGCCGGGAGCCCCGATCGCCGTGCTACCCTTTCGAAAAAGGCGCGGCATCCAGGCGGCCGCGCCGCGTCGAGTGCGCGTACCAATCCGACCGAGGAGCCGGCGATGATCCTGTTCGAACACCCGCTGTCGCCTTACGCCCAAAAGGTCAAGATCGCGCTGCGCGAGAAAGGTCTGCCCTTCGAGCTGCGCCTGCCGGACGGCCTGGGCAGCGGCTCGGGCTACCAGGCGGACTTCACCGGCTCTTCGCCGCGTGCCGAGGTGCCGGCGCTGATCGACGGCGGGGTGCGGGTGTTCGATTCGACCATCATTCTCGAATACCTCGAGGACAAATGGCCGGAGCCGGCACTGCTGCCGGATGATCCGGCCGGCCGCGCCCGGGCGCGCATGATCGAAGACGCCATGGACACGCATTACGAGGCGATCAACTGGGGCTTGATCGAGCTGCAGTTCATGGGCCGCGCGAAAGGCGCCCTGGCAGAACAGCTGGCGGCAACGGCGGCCCGGCAGGCAGCCGCCTGGCATCGGTGGCTGGGTGGGCAGCTCGGCGATGCGCCCTGGTTCGGCGGCGAGCGCTTCGGCTGGGCCGACCTTTCGGTCATTCCCTATCTGAACGGCTCGGTCAGCTTCGGCATTCCGCCCGCGCCGGGATCAAAACTGGCGCAATGGCTGGCCCGTGCCAATGCCAGGCCCGCGGTGGCGCAAACCGCCCGCGAGGCGGCCGACTCGATTCCCACCCTGGTCGGCCTCGACCAGTTGATCGCGCAGGGATTGTTCAAGCGCGAATACCGCGACCACCGGCTCGAATGGATGATCAAGTCTGGCGGCTTGCAGGTGGTGCTCGATGGCCTTGCGCAGGACAACATCCGGTTCACGCCTGACTTCGAGTAGCGGCATAAGCAGCAAGCGACCACCAAAGCTGCGGCCGCTTGCGGCCGCCTTGAATGATTGACGCAGGAGCAGCCATGAAATTCTGGGAAACCGAGCTACGCGGCGCCGTCGCCATCGCCGCCTACTGCAACCCGCCAACCAACTACCTGGTGGCCGAGGCCACCGCCGAGCTGGCCGCGCTGATCCAGTCCTGGCGCGAGCCGGAGGTGCGCGCCGTCGTGCTGACCGGCGCCGTGCCGGAGCGTTACATCACGCATTACAGCGTGGAGGAATTGGTGGTCTGGGGCGACGAGCCGGACAAGCTGCGCCAGCTCGCCCACGGCATGATCTACGGCTACCACACCTTGCTGCGCTCGCTGGCCTACCTGGACAAGCCGGTGGTGGCGGCGCTCACCGGCGACACCATGGGCGCGGGCCTGGAGCTGTCCCTGAATTGCGACATCCGCGTGGCGCAGCGCGGCGACTTCCGCATCGGCTTCCCCGAGGTGGCCCTGGGCATCCTCACCGGCACCGGCTCGCAGCTGCTGGCGCGCATGATCGGCCACGGCCGCGCGCTCGACTTCCTGCTGCGCAGCCGCACGGTCACGCCGCAGGGCGCGCTGGAGCTGGGCATCGTCAACGAGCTGGCGGACGACGCCCGCACGCGCGGCATCGAAATCGCGCAGGGCCTGGCGCGGCTGTCGCCGGTGTCGGTCACCGCCGCCAAGCGCTCGATCGTGCGCGGCGCCAACCTGCCGATCGAGGAAGGCCTGCGCATCGAGGCCGAGGAATGGCTCAAGACCATCGTCACGCCGGAGGCGATGGCGCTGATGCGCGACTACGTCAGCCAGCCGTTCGAGAAGCGCCGCGACTGGGTGCAGGCGCACGGCGTGCCGCCGGCCAAGGGCGCGGCAACCGGTGCTTGATCCGCTGCTTCGGCGCGCCGCAAGGCGCGCCGAGCTTCAACGCCGGGCGCCGTTCCAATCCAGCGAAAGGCTTTGCGCCACCGCTGCAAGACGCCGGTCGCGCGTCCACAGGTGCGCGTCGCCGGCCAGGGTTGCAGCGGCCAGCAGGTGCACGTCCACATAACCGATGCCACGGCCGGCCAACCGATGCGCTTCGATGAATCCCAGCGCTTCCTCGTCGCTGGCCACGGGCGCCGCGGAGAGCTCGCGCAGCAGCGCCAGAAATTCCAGGCGGCCGGGGCCAAGGCTGCCGCAAGCCAGCTCGCCGACAACAAATGGATGGATCAGCACTTGCCCGGACTCGAGCGCGCCGGCCAATGCCGGCACGCCCTTGCGCAGGTGTTCGATCCAGACCGAGGTGTCGACCAGGATCATCGCGCCGCGGGCACGCCCCGCGGCCGCCGGCGCGGAACCGCACGCGCCTCCGGTTGGCTGCCGCCGAGGCGCGCCAGGCGGCGCGCGCTTTCCCTCTGGATCAGGGCACGCAGCCCCTCGTGCAGCAAGGCGGTGCGCTCGTCGAGGCCGGCGAGCCGCTGGGCTTCGCGCAGCAGTGCGTCGTCGAGGTTCACGGTGGTCCGCATGATCGGGGCATCCCTCGGTTGATGCCTAAATCATACATCAGTTGATGCTCGCCGCATGTGCATGGCGCGGACATCGCGAGCCCGCCTAAGCGAACCGCTGCTTCAGCCAGCCGCAGGCCTCGCCGATCGCCACTCGCCCGAGGTCGATGAGGCCGAAGCGCGAGAAGAAGCCGTGGTTGGCGCCGTCGTAGCGGCTGAGCTGCGTCGCCACGCCGGCCCGCTGCAGCGCGCGCGCATAGGCTTCGCCCTCGTCGCGCAGCGGGTCGTACTCGGCGGTGATCACCAGCGCCGGCGGCAGGCCGGCCAGCGACGCGGCGCGCAGCGGATTGGCGTAGGGATTGTCGATGTCGGCCGGCGCTGCCAGGTAATGGTTGGTGAACCAGGCCATGTCGGCGGCGGACAGGCCGTAGCCCTGCGCATTGTCCACCATCGAGACGGTGGGGCGGCTGTAGTGGTCGGTGGCAGGGTACACCAGCAGCTGGCCGGACAGCGCCGGGCCGCCCTCGTCGCGCAGGCGCAGCGCGGTGGCCGCGGCCAGGTTGCCGCCGGCGCTGTCGCCGCCCACCACGACGCGCCGCGGGTCGGCGCCGATGCCGGCGGCATGCGCATGCACCCAGCGGGTGGCGGCCGCGCAGTCGTCGGCGGCGGCCGGAAACTTGTGCTCCGGCGCCAGCCGGTAGTCCACCGACACCACCACGCAGCCGGCCAGGCCGCACAGCTCGCGGCACAGCGAGTTGTAGATGGCGACGTCGCCCACCACCCAGCCGCCGCCATGGCTGAACACCAGCACCGGGAACGGCCCCGTGCCGATCGGCTGGAATACGCGCAGCGGAATGCGCCCGCCGGGTCCGTCGATGGACAGGTCGCGGCTGCCGGCGATCGGCTGCGTGCTCTGCGGCAGCGCGGTGATGACCTGTGCGAACAGCTTGCGGCAGGTCTCCACGGGGAGCTGGTGGAACGGCGGGATGCCGGAGGCGGCCGCCTTGTCCAGCATGGCTCTGATTTGGGGATCCAGGGGCATGATGCGGGTTCCGAATGCGGGGTGTCCCCCATCATAGAAACAACCGCGCGCCGGCGCGAACGCGCGGCGCCGGCCCGCTCAGGGCGCCGGGTCCGGCGTCACCCGCACGCGCACCGTGCGCACCGAGCTTTCGATAGTGTCGTGAGCAGGGTCCGCCCAGAACGCGCTGATGCGGTGCGGGCCGGGCTTCACCGGCAGGTCGAACACGAACAGGTAACGCTGGCCGCCCAGCCGGATCAGCTGCTGCTGCGCCGGCATCAGCACGGTGTCGTCCACCGCCACGTGCAGATGCACGCCCACCACCGGCGCGCTCATGGTCAGCTTGCTCATGTCGCCGGGCGTGGCGAACACCAGGGCGAGCTGCGTGCCCACCTCGGCGCCGTCCCTGGGCAGCACGATCTTCAGCGGCGGCACCGCCGGCGCTGCGGCGGGCGCTTGCCGCGCTGGCGCCTGGGCCCGCGCCGGCACCACGGCGATGATCGTCGCGGCGCCCAGGAAGGCGGACAGGGCAAGGGCTGGAACGCGCATTATTTTGCTCCTAGTGGACATGCTCGTCGGGCGGCGGCAGGATCTGCGGCTCGCGGTTGAGCGCGGCCACCTGCTCGCGCAGGCCGGCCGGGTCGGACCATCCGTCCGCCTCCTCCTCCGGGATCCAGCGCGCGCGGATGTAGCCGAAGCGGTCGATCAGGAACGCCATGCCGTCGCGCGGAATGTCGATGCGCTGCGGATCGCCGCGGTTCGCCACGGTGCGCGACAGCAGGTCGTAGCTGCCGCGGATTTCCCCGGCGCCGCGCGTCACCACGGTATACGGCGGCGTTTCCGTGGAAGCCTCCTGCCCGACCACGATCACGGCGAATTGCGGCCAGCCGGCGGACGCCGCCGACTGCGCGAGCCGGCGCAGCCGCGCGTCGCCGCCGGGGAACACCAGCAGCACCGCGCTGACGCCGCGGAAATCCTTGAGCTGCCGCGGCGTGCCGTCGGCCGACTCGTAGTAGAAATCCGGAGCGCCCAGCCAGGGCCGGTAAGGCACCATCTTCGGCGACAGGATGCGCGCCTGGAAGCCCTGCGAGAACGCGCGCAGGAAGTTGACCAGGTCCCAGCGGTCCTCCTCGGTCAGGACATCGGCAAAGCCGGGCATTTCGCTGCGCGGGATGCCGTGGCCCATCCACCAGTACATGTCGCCGGCGGTGTGCAGCGCGGTGTGCGGCTGGCTCAGGTTCGCCGGCGGCCTGGGCAGCGGCCTGCCCGCGGCGCCGTCGCCCAGCCCGCCGCCGCCGTGGCACATCACGCAGTGCGCCTCGTAGCTGGCCTGGCCGTGGGCGATCGACACGGTCAGGTAGGCCACTTCGGAGCGCCGGTAGGTGTCCGGAAACGCCGGCACCGAGAGCTGCCAGACCAGCAGGCCGCCGATGCCGGCCAGCGCGCCGGCGCCCACCGCCAGCCGCGTGCGCAGCGGCTTGGCGCGCCCGCCGCGGGCCAGCCAGACGCCCGCGGCGAGAGCCAGCGCAGCCGCCGCGCCGATCGCGTACGGGCCGCTGGGCAGCAGCCAGATCGGCCAGGTCGCCGCCGCCGAGATGCGGAACGGCAGCCACCAGTACGGCTGGGCATGGTTGGCGGGAGTGGTCTGCCCCAGCGTGCTGGCCAGCGCCAGCACCACCAGCGCGAGCGTGAATTCGGCCGCCACCAGCGTGCCGGCGCGCCGGTACAGCAGCCCGGCCTGCGCAGGATCGCCCAGGCCGGCCAGGTAGCCGCCCCGGACACGGTTGGCGACCGCCAGCGCCGCGGCCAGCACGGCCACCTTGGCGCACACCAGCAGGCCGTAGAGGGTCCCCAGCAGATCGCCCTGGCTGGCGATGTAGCTCCAGGCCAGGGTCGCGCCGGTGGCGATGATGAGCGCAACGCAGGCCGCCGCCAGGCGCGAAAAGCGCCGCAACGCCGCGGCCGCATAGGCGCAGCGCCCGGCGTCCGGCGCGGCGGCGATGCCGCGCACCAGCGCGATCCAGGCCGGCAGCGCGCCCACCCAGACCGTCACCGCCAGGACGTGCGCCACCTGCACCGGCAGCAGATACGGCGCCTCGCTGCCCGCGGCATGGCCGGACCAGGCGCCGGCCGCGGCGGCGGCGGCCGCGGCCAGCAGCACGGCCGCCGCACGCGCCGCCGCCAGCCCGCTGCGCACGGGAATCACCGCGATCGCCAGCATAGCCGCGCCGGCGGCCATGCGCAGCGCCCAGACCTGGCCGTACTGCGTGCCGGCGGCGAACTCGCGCAGCAGCGCGGGCTGTCCCAGCAGGGCGCGGATCGGTTGCTCGAGGGTGGCGGCCGCCTGCACCGGCAGCGCCAGCGCGACGGCGGCCAGGAACAGCGCCGCCGCGGCGGCCGGCAACATGCCGCAGCGCCTGCGCCAGTGCGACACCAGGGGATCGGCGGAAGCGCCCGCCAGCGCCAGGAACACCGTCAGCCCGATCACCAGGGCCAGGCCCAGGTGCGCGCCCAGCCGCGCCAGCGCGCCGACCGCTGCGGTCACTGTGGGCCGGCGGCAGGCCCCACGGTGAACCGGTACCCGTAATCGACGAGATGGCCGTCGCGGGACAGCACGTGGTACCTGAGGGTGTAAGTGCCCGGCCCGGCGGCAGGCGCCGCGGCGGTAAGGCACTTGGGATTGTCTGCCACCGCCTGCGGCGGCCCCAGCGCCAGCGGCTGCTCCTTCGCGTCCAGCAGCTTCACGGTGGAGAACTTCACTTCCACCGCCTCGTTGAAGCACAGCTCCAGCTTGTCCGGCATGCGGCTGACCACCGCCCGGCTGCCGGGAACGGCGCGCACCAGGGCGGCATGCGCCAGCACCGGCCCTGGCATCGCGCAGGCCGCGGCGACCGCCAGCAGAACGCCCAGGCCAGCGCCCCGCGGCGGCTTCCGATTCATGCCTTCGGCTTCGGTGCGCGGCCGGTCATCCGGTACAGCACCAGCGACAGCGCGACCACGATCAGAAAGTACGGGAAGTAGCGCCAATACGACTTCACGCCGACGCGGAACGGGAACACCGAGTGGTAGACCTCGCCGGTGCGCTCGTTGGTGGCATTGAGCACGCCGATGTACCAGCCCGGCGCGGAGAAGGTGTTGTCCACCGTCACCGTGCCGCGCGGGTACTTCTGCGCGTCGGTGCTGAACAGCGTCGCCGCCTTGATGTCGTCGGCGCTGCCCAGGTCCATATACATGGCGCGCTTGCCCAGGCCGTGCACGTCCTTGAGCACCAGGAACTGCACGCCCATGTCGCGCAGCGGCGAGTCGATGAAGTCCATCACGATGATCGCGCGGCCGAGCTCCGGGATGTCCTCGCAGAACTCCTGGGTGGCGCGCAGCTCGGGCTGGTAGCCGACGAAATGCGACTTGAACGGGCCGATGTGCATGATGCACACGTCGTCCTTCATCGACACGCCGCCATGGGCGCGCGCCTGCGCGCCGCACAGCAGCATGGCCAGCGCCAGGCCGGCGGCGAGGCTGCGCAGCCTCATCCGAACACCGGGATCATCGGGCCGCCGACCTCCACCGGGTAGCGCTTGCCGTCGCCGTCGTAGAAGAACAGCATCACGGCGACGATGGCGTCCGGCGAGTCGATCATGGTGGTCATGCGCTCGGTTTCCCACAGCGCGTCGTCGGCGTACACCACGATGTCGCGCGTCTCGCCCGGCGCGACCGGCCCGCCGTCGACGTGCAGGGCGTCGGACGCCACCAGGTCGTCGGCGTCGGCCGGCTTGACCTGCAGCACCGAGGAATTGACGAAGCGCACGTTGCCGGCGTCGAGCTCGCCGACCGTCACCGGGCTGCTGCCCCTGTTCGTGACGGTGAGGGCCACGCGGAAGCTGCGGCCGGGGATGCGGTAGCGCGCTTCGTTCATGCGCACGTCCAGCGGCACCGCCGGGCGCTGCGCCGGCGGCGCGGCGATCTTGCCGGCCTGCAGCGCCGTGGTGATCGGCCACTTGTCGTCGGCGTACATGTAGCCGCCGACGATCAGCGACAGCGTCAGGACCAGAAAGCCCAAGGCCACCCGGCGGTCGCCCAGCGTGATCATCTGGTCGGCGTTGGCGCCCAGCTCGGCGGCGCGGCGGAAGCGCGGCAGGATGATCGGCACCCGCAGCAGCCACCAGACGAACCAGGCCACGCCGACCACCGCCCACAGGATGGACCAGTGCACGGCGTTGGCATAACCGAACGACTCGAGGTCGATGTCCTGGCCCAGCAGGGTCTTGGCGGTGTTGGTGAACGCCGCCTGGTCGCCGCCGATCTCCACCCACAGGCCGGGCCCGATCAGCGGGCCAGTGTCCTTGACGTTGATCACCGGGTGGATGTGGTAGCGGCCCGGCTTGCGCGCCTTGAGCGTGATCTCGAAGTTGTACTGCAGCTCCGGGTGGAACGAGGTGGAGCGGATCATCGGCACGCCGTTGACGCGCGAGTCCAGGCGCACGAACGAGGGCCCGGGCACGCCGATGTTGAGGAACGCCGTTTCCTCCGCCGACGGGAACTGGGTGGGCCAGAAGTCCGAGGGGATGAAGCTGCCCTTCACCACCAGGATCTGGTTGACGTCCAGCTTGGTGGCCGACACCGTCACGTCGAACCAGTGCACCGTGCGCATGCGCACCTGCGGCATCTGCGCGCGCTCGCCGTGTGCTGCGGCGAGCGGGGAGAAGCCGCCGACGCAGGCGGTGGCCAGGGCGATGGCCAGTATCTTGAGGATTTTCATGGCAGTGGCCTCAAATGATCTTGCGCAGCCAGGTGGTGCGCGACACCAGAGACCCGATCCAGACCCAGAACCAGTAGCTGAGCACCGTCAGGAAGCCGGCGAACACCGCCGTCAGCGGCGTCACCACGCCGCCGAAGGTGCGCAGGGTGGAATGCTCGATGATGCGCACGTACTCGGGAATCGCCGTGCGCACGTACTCGAAGCCCATCAGGTCGGCCACCGTCAGCATGTTGCCGTGCAGCTCCAGCGGCACGTGGTAAGCGGCCAGCAGCGGCCAGTTGAGCGGGTAGATCAGCGCACCGAACAGGTAGCCGCCGATCAGGCCGGTCCAGAACCAGCTGCGAGTCAGCACCAGCACGGTGTCCAGGATCAGGCCCAGCGCTATGAAGGTGGACGGGAACACCATATCCATCGGGAAGCCGCCGAAGCCATGGAAGTTCATGTAGCGGCTGACCCAGGCGGCCGCGGACAGGGCCAGGATGGTCAGCGTGCCGCCCACCGGCAGGCGCAGGCGGTCCCACAGCAGGTAGCCGAACACGCCCGGGATCACCGACAGCGCCAGCGGCGTCACCAGCGGCCACCAGCGGCGGTCGCGCCAGTCGATCCAGTAGTCCCAGTCGCCCACCAGCAGGGCGAAGTGCACGCTGAACACGGCGGCGAACAGCATGATCACCAGCGGAATGACCAGCCAGTCCACGGTGATGTCCAGGCGGTGGCGGAAATCGGCCACCTGGGCCGGTGTATTGGTGGTGACGGCGCTCATAAACCTCTCCAGATCGAACGCAAAAAACCAGGCCCCCTGCGGCGGGAGCTCTCTATCATGATTGAGTGAAAGACCGGATCGCGGCGAGGCTCGAAAAGCCCCGGTGACAACCCGCATTCCGGCGACACCGGCCGGCGCGTATTCCTTTACGCGCCGCCGGTTGGTTCATCCGACTGCTTCTCCCGCGCGGGCCCTGGCCGGGGCGCCGCGCAGCTTGGCTCAGGCGGGCCGGGCCGCAGTTTCCATGCTGCGCACCAGCTCGCTCATGCGCGAGAACATCTGCACCAGCAAGCCGCCGGCGGCGAAGAACGACCAGCCCAGCACCACGAAGCCCCAGTGGATCGGCGCGGCGAACAGTTCCTCGGCATAGAAGAACGTGTGGCCCCATTCGTTGAAGCCGACGTTGGGCATGATCAGGATCGGGCCGGCCACGATCATCGCGTGCGGCACCGACAGCCTGGCCGCGAACTGCGGCAGCCGGGTGCGCGCATACATGAAGTGGATGGCCGAGAACAGGATGGTCATCGGCGTGCCGAAGTAGAACAGGCCGACGTGCGTGGGCGTGAAGTCGGTATCGCGCACGGTGATCTGGTGCCAGGTCGCATCGGATTCCGCATACAGCGAAAAGATGATGTAGGCGCAGATCGTGGTGGCCATCAGCTGCACGATCAGGAACATGTAGCGGCGCAGCTCGTCCATCGGGCTGAGCGCTTCCATGTGGCGGTCGCGCGTCTTCCACAGGTAGGAGACGGACGCCACGCCGACCACGCCGATCACGATCAGCTGAACGAACATCAGGTTCATCCAGTACGTGCGGAAATCCGGGCTGAAGTAGTCCATCCCGTGGGTGAAGGCGGTGGCCTCGGTGTACCAGCGGTACAAGCCGAACAGCAACAGCATGCCAACCAGCCCGGCGGAGAACTTGCCCCAGGGCAGGTTCAGGCTCAGCATGCGCGCGGCGGCGGCGGCCTTTGTCGGCCTGGCGCCTTTGGCTGTCATGCCGTCGTTTGGAATCGTTGCGGCCATCAGTCGTCTCTCCAGTCAAAAGAAAATTTGACGCACCCGAAAAGGCAAAGTCACAAGCACACGCAATGCTTCGCTCTCTTAACGATTCAACAATGGCATGGTGCCCTGCCACTGTCAATAGTGCGTATCTTTAGTACGCATTTTTTCTCTGTACACGCAAAATCAGCCCTTGTCGAGTCGATCGGACGGCAGGCCACCTCTCTGAACCGCCATTCCCTCCGGCCCGGCGCCACCGCGCCGCGCCCTGCCGCACGTCGCCCATACCCTCGAACAATTTCCGACGACCATCCTCATGAAACCTTCCGAACGTCCCCGCCGCGCCGCCGCCAGGCCCGCGGAACAGCGCGTCGCCGCCCGCCGCAGCCCGCTCAACGGCACCGGCCTGTTCGCCCGAACCCGGCTGCCCGCCCGCCGCAAGATCGGCGAGCTGAGCGGCACCCTGGTGCGGCTGCCCGCGGCCTGGGCGACCGTCGCCGGGGCGCGCAAGATCTACCTGGTGCAGGTCAGCGCGCGTTATGCGCTGGAATGCTCCGACGGCAACGATTTCAAGTTCCTGAACCACAGCTGCGAGCCGAACTGCTTCCTGCGGGTGTACCGCCGGCGCGTGGAGGTCTATGCCCTGCGCAGCCTCGCCGCGGGCACCGAGCTGACCGTCGACTACGGCCAGACCCCGCATCGCAACGGCATGCGCTGCACCTGCGGCGCGGCGCGGTGCCGCGGCGTGGTTTAACCGTGTGACCGGGTGCCGGACCGCAGGGAACATCGGAGCCCAATTGCGCACGCTGCATTCCAGTGCCGTATCGATGCGGTAGCCTGAGCGGCGGCCGCGGCGACGGCATTGATCCAGGTCAACCATCGGCGACCGCCGATGTCGAACGCTTGACGCCGGCAGCGCAGCGGGCCGCGCCGCCAGGACCAGGCGCCAAGGCACGGCGGGTTCCAGGCCTGATGCACGTCACTTGATGCACGTCATCGGCCGTTCGCCGGCCGCGGACTATCCTGAGCGGCACTTGCGCTGCGCCCGCCCCCTGCCCCGCTTGCCGCCCGGACACCGCTCATGAACGACCTCGCCCAGACACCCGCACCCGCCACCCAGCCGCTGGACGCCGCCGAGCTGGCCCGCCTCAACGCCTGGTGGCGCGCAGCCAATTACCTCTCGGTCGGGCAGATCTACCTGCTGGACAACGCGCTGCTGCGCGAGCCGCTGCGGCCCGAGCACGTCAAGCTGCGCCTGCTCGGCCACTGGGGCACCACGCCGGGCCTCAACTTCGTCTACGCGCACCTGAACCGGCTGATCCGACGCGACGGTGTGCGCATGATCTACATCGCCGGCCCCGGCCACGGCGGGCCGGGCATGGTCGCCAACACCTGGCTCGAAGGCAGCTACAGCGAGCTGTTTCCGAACATCGGGCGCGACGCCGCCGGCATGCAGCAGCTGTTCCGCCAGTTTTCGTTTCCGGGCGGCGTCGGCAGCCATGTCACCCCCGAAACCCCGGGCTCGATCCACGAGGGCGGCGAGCTCGGCTACAGCCTGGCCCATGCCTACGGCGCGGCGTTCGACAATCCCGACCTCGTCGCCGTGTGCGTGGTCGGCGACGGCGAGGCCGAGACCGGCCCGCTGGCAACCGCCTGGCATTCGAACAAGTTCCTGAATCCGGCGCGCGACGGCGCGGTGCTGCCGATCCTGCACCTGAACGGCTACAAGATCGCCAACCCCACCGTGCTCGCCCGGATTCCGGGCGAGGAGCTGGCGAGCTTGCTCGCCGGCTACGGCTACCGGCCGCTGTTCGTCGCCGGCGAAGACCCGGATGCGGTGCACCAGCAGATGGCGGCCGCGCTGGACGATGCGTTCACCGAGATCCGCAGAATCCAGGCGGCGGCGCGGACCGGCGGTGCGGTGCAGCGGCCGCGCTGGCCCATGGTCGTGCTCAAGACGCCCAAGGGCTGGACCGGCCCCAAAACGGTGGACGGCAAGAAAACCGAAGGCTCATGGCGCTCGCACCAGGTGCCGCTGGCCGAAGTGGCGACCAACCCGGCCCACCTGACGCAGCTCGAAGCCTGGATGCGCAGCTACCGGCCGGAGGAACTGTTCGACGAACAGGGCCGACCGCGTCCGGCGGTGACGGCGCTGGCACCCGACGGTGCGCTGCGGATGGGCGCCAGCCCGCACGCCAACGGCGGCCTGCTGCTGCGCGACCTGCGGCTGCCGGACTTCCGCGGGCATGCCGTCGAGGTGCCCCGGCCGGGCGGCCTGGAAACCGAATCGACGCGCGTGCTCGGGCGCTACCTGCGCGACGTGATGGCGCTGAATGCCGAGGCCGGCAACTTCCGCGTATTCGGCCCCGACGAAACCGCTTCCAACCGCCTGGACCCGCTGTTCGAGACCACGGCGCGCAGCTGGATGGCCGCGCTGGAGGACGGCGACGACCACCTGGCCGCCGATGGCCGGGTCATGGAGATCCTGTCCGAGCACACCTGCCAGGGCTGGCTGGAAGGCTACCTGCTGACCGGGCGCCACGGCCTGTTCTCCTGCTACGAGGCGTTCATCCACATCGTCGACTCGATGTTCAACCAGCACGCCAAGTGGCTCAAGACCAGCAAGGAAGTGCCGTGGCGGCGGCCCATCGCCTCGCTCAACTACCTGCTCACCTCGCACGTCTGGCGCCAGGACCACAACGGCTTTTCGCACCAGGATCCCGGCTTCATCGACCACGTCGTCAACAAGAAGGCCGACATCATCCGCGTCTACCTGGCGCCCGACGCCAACACGCTGCTGTGCATCGCCGACCGCTGCCTGCGTTCGCGCAATTTCATCAACGTGGTCGTCGCCGGCAAGCAGCCGCAGCCGCAGTGGCTGGACATGGACGCCGCGATCAAGCACTGCGCCGCCGGCATCGGCATCTGGGAATGGGCCAGCAACGACGGCGAGTCCGAGCCCGACGTGGTGCTGGCCTGCGCCGGCGACGTGCCGACGATCGAGGTGCTGGCGGCGGTGGATATCCTGCGCCGGCACGCGCCCGAGTTGCGCATGCGCGTGATCAACGTCGTGGACCTGATGACCCTGCAGCCGCACGAGGAACATCCGCACGGCCTGTCCGACCGCGACTTCGACGCCCTGTTCACCCGCGACAAGCCGATCATTTTCGCCTACCACGGCTACCCCTGGCTGATCCACCGCCTGACCTACCGCCGCGTCAACCACGACAACCTGCACGTGCGCGGCTACAAGGAGGAAGGCTCCACCACCACGCCGTTCGACATGGCGGTGCGCAACGACCTGGACCGCTTCCACCTCGTCGCCGACGTGGCGGACCGCGTGCCCAAGCTGGCCTACCGCGCGGCCTATCTCAAGCAGCTGGTGCGCGACAAGCTCACCGAGCACCGGCAATACATCACCCGCTACGGCCAGGACCTGGAGGAGATCCGCAACTGGCAGTGGCCGTATTGAGGCGGAAAGTGCGCCGGCAGAGCGCGCCGCGGCGCAGCTTGACTGCGATGCCGCCGGTCAGCGGTGCGGCCGGCGGCTTGCGCAGCGGCGCCGCGGTCACTTCCGCGTGTGGTGCCGTTCCTTGATCTCGTTGACCGTCAAGGTCGACGCCTCGCTGGCGGTGTGGTGCTCCGACAGGCGGATGCGCAGCGCCAGGTCGGTGCTGGAGTCGGCATAGCGCAGCGCGTTGTCCAGGCTGACCTTGCCGGCCACGAACAGGTCGTACAGCGACTGGTCGAAGGTATGCATGCCGATCTCGTTGCCCTTGCCCATCACATCCTTGATCTCGTCGACGCGGCCCTTCTGCACCAGGTCCGAGACGTACGGGGTGAGCAGCAGCACTTCGGTGGCCAGCGCCAGCCGGCCGCTGGTGGAAGGCAGCAGGCGCTGCGAGATCACGCCCTTGAGGTTGAGCGACAGGTCCATGAAGACCTGCTTGTGCGCCTGCTCGGGAAAGAAATTGATGATGCGCTCGATCGCCTGGTTGGCGTTGTTGGCGTGCATGGTCGACACGCACAGGTGGCCGGTCTCGGCGTAGGCGATGGCGTGCTTGGCGGTCTCCTGGTCGCGGATCTCGCCGATCATGATCACGTCGGGCGCCTCGCGCAGGGCGTTGCGCAGCGCATCGCCGAAGGTGCGGGTGTCGATGCCGACCTCGCGCTGGTCCACCAGCGACTGGCGGTGCTGGAACAGGAATTCGATCGGGTCCTCGATGGTCAGGATGTGGCCGTCGGCATTGGCCGCGCGGTAGCCGACCATGGCGGCCAGCGAGGTGCTCTTGCCCGAGCCGGCGGCGCCGACGAACAGCACCAGGCCGCGCTTGAACATGGCCAGGGTCGAACAGGCCGGCGGCAGGCCCAGCTGCTCGAAGGTCGGGATGTCGGACTTGATCAGACGCGCCACCAGCGCCACCTCGCCCCGCTGGTAGTAGACGTTGACGCGGAAGCGTCCCACGCCTTCCACCGAAAACGACAGGTTCGACTCCATCGTTTCCTCGAAAGCGGCGGTCTGCCGGTCGGTCATGATGGAGTAAGCCACCTGCTTGACCTCGCCGCGCTTCAGCGGCGGCGCGTTCACCGACAGCGTCACGCCCTCGATCTTCAGGTGCGGCGGAGCGTTGCAGGTGAGGAACAGGTCGGACGCGCCCTTGTCCACCATGAGCTTGAGCAAGGCGTGAATATCGGTCATCTGCAGGGCCCTTTCGAATGAACCGCGGCCGCCGGCCGGTCGTCGAAGCGGTGAAACGGCCGCCAGCTGGATAAATTCAAGTTAGGCGCGAAATTGCGGCGATGCATTGACATGTGTCAACTTTGTGCCGGCGGCGCGCCCGGGCGCGCTTGACCTGCGTCAATGCCGGTGCCGGTGCCGCCTGTATCGTATGCAGGGTGGAGTTTGCCTGAACAGGAAGACTCCTTCGGGGGAAAGCGGCTCCGACGGCATCGGTGCCTGAAAAAAGTCGCTGTGCTGTAGATATTTTTTACTGGGCCTGCCTCAAATCAAATAAAGAGCGACTGTCGATGCATGCAGCAGATTGGTCCGACCCGGCGCTTTGCCGCGTCGGCGGCGCCGGGCCGGAAGCACCCGCGCTGAGCGACCGGATATTCCGCGAGCTGGTCGACCGCAGCGTGGTGGGAATGGCCGTCGTCCAAGATCGGCGGTTCGTCTATGCCAATCCCCGGTTCGCCGCGGAGTTCGGCTACGGCCGCGAGGAGATCCTGCGGATCGCGCCGCGCGAGCTGGTGGCCGAGCAGGATCGCCCGCTGGTTGCCGACCTGATCGACAAGCGCCTGAGCGGCGCCATCGAACAGGCCGACTACACGTTCCGCGGCCGCTGCAAGGACGGCAGCGTGCGCGAGTTCGACGTGCACGGCACGCACATGATGCTGGACGGCAGGCCGGCCCTGATCAGCGTGGTGCTCGACGCCAGGGAACACGACGACGCCGGGCAGGCCCCTGCCGCCGGCCGCATCGAAAGCGCCGCCGTCGCCGGCGGCGAGTTCCGCGGCGCGATCTTCCGTCATCTGGTGGAGCAGAGCCTGGTCGGCATTGCCATCATCCAGGACGGGCGGTTCGTTTACGCCAATCCCCGGTTTGCCGATATCTGCGGTTACACGGTCGACGAAATCGAGCGGCTGGGTCCGCGCGACGTCGTCGCCGACCAGGATCTCGCACTGGTCGCCGAGCAGATGCGCAAGCGCCTGAGCGGCGAGGTCGAGCAGTCCAATTACACGTTCCACGCAAGGCGCAAGGACGGCGCGGTGCGCGTTCTCGAAGTGCACGGGTCGCGCATGACCTTGGGCGGGCGGCCGGCGCTGGTCAGCGTCACGGTGGATGTCACCGAACGCGTGCGCACCGAGCAGGAGCTCAGGGCGCTGCAGGTGCGGCTGCAGAACCTGGCGATCCACGACCCGCTGACCGGCCTGTACAACCGGCTGTACCTGGACGACGCGCTGGAGCGCGAACTGCTGCGCTCGCGGCGCAGCGCACAGCCGATCGGACTGGTCATGGCGGACTTGGATCATTTCAAGCGGATCAACGATTCGCACGGCCACCTGGCAGGCGACCGCATCTTGCGGGAAATCGCGCGGCTGCTCGCCACGCAAGCGCGCGCCAGCGATATCTGCTGCCGCTTCGGCGGCGAGGAATTCCTGCTGATCCTGCCGCAGATGAGCAAGGGCAAGGCGCTCGAGCGTGCCGAGCGCATGCGGCAAGCCGTCGCGGCCATGGAGTTCCGCGTCGGCTCGAGCGTGCTGCGGATTACCGCTTCCTTCGGCGTATCGTCGTTCCCGGACGACGGCAGCACGGCCGATGAACTGCTGGCGACCGCCGACAATGCCCTCTATGCCGCCAAGGCGGCCGGGCGCAACCGCGTCGAAGCAGCCCAGGCCCCCGCGGCGCAGGGCTGAAGCCCGCCGCGTCGGCCGCCTCCGGCCCCCGCTGTGGCGCGCCTGCCTCAGGGCAGCAGCACGTCGGCAGCCACCCACAGGCCGCCCAGCAGGTTCGCCGCCAGCACCGCCGCACGGTGTTGCCGGCGCAGCCGCCCATGCAGCCAGGCGATTCCGCACAGGACCAGGCCGGCAATCGGCACGTACACCGGCGCCAGGTAGCGGTCGCCGGGAATGTCGAGGAACGTCCGATGGGTCGCCCACAGCACGAACAGCACGTACACCACCGAAAAGCCGGCCGAGGTCGCCAGCAGCTGCTCGCGCAGACCGCCCGCGCCGCTGCCGGGCGCAGCCGCCGGCAGCTTGCGCAGGTGCAGCGCCAGCGCGGCCAGCGGCACCGCCAGCAGCGCCAGGCAGGCCGCCACCGCCAGCGGATCGCCGCCATGCAGGAATACGCCCGGCACCAGCCAGTGCGACAGCGTCGCCGCCAGCCCGGAGAGCAGCGCGCCGAGCGGTTGCGGCTGCGGCACGCGGTGCCCGGCCAGGGTCCCCGACAGCGCATAGACATGCCCCAGCCACAGCAGTGACGGCAGCGCCGCAAGCGCAATGGCGGCAAGCACGGCGCCGCGGTGCCATGTCCGGCTGCCGCCGGCGGGCAGGATCGACATCGCCACCATGACGGCCGTCATCGGCATCGCGGCGTGGCGGGTCAGCAGGCACAGGCCGTAGGCCGCGCACGCCAGCGCCAGGTCGCCCCGCTTGCCGTGCGCCGCGAACCGGCTCCAGGCCAGCAGCCACAGCAGCGACAAGGGAATGAAGAGCGTCTCGCTCCAGACCATCGGAAAGACGAAGCGCATCGGAGCCGCGTGGGCGACCACGATCCCGGCCAGCAGCGCCAGGCCGAGGCCGCAGTGCAGCGCACGGAAGATCAGCAGCGCCGCGAACACGCTGGCCGCCAGCAGCAGGAAGTTGAGCAGTCCCAGCCAGGCTTGCGCATGCAGCGCCACGAATGGCGCCAGCACCACCGGGTACAGCGGCGGCCACGACAGGTAGCCGGCGCCCAGGCTCCCGTGCTGCGTGAACGTCCGCGCCGCATCCAGGTAGGCCAGGGAATCGGGCGTCGTCGCCGGGGCCACGGTGGGCGCGAGGAACAGGGCGGCGACCACCAGCGAATAGGCCAGCAAGCCGAAAAGGCCGCGCGGGCCCGCTGCAGCCGCCCCGTCACCGCCCGGCACGCGCAACGCCGCGACGGCGGCCAGGAATTGTCGGATCGGGGACGTGTTCATGCGTGGCGGATCGGGCGCGCGACGCACGAAGCATATTCGAACGCCGCTGCCGGCGTGGCTCCGCGCGCGGCGCGCCGCCGTGGGCCATCCGCGCCGCCGCCGCAGATCATATAATCGGATATGATTTGTTACGATATTACTTAGACGGCCATCCCGCGCCGCCGCACACGGCACCGATGGGCCGGCCGGCCGCCATGCCGGAGCCGGTCCGTCGGCTCGCAGGGCAGGCGCCGCTCTCCATTGGCTTTTTGGATTTTCCAGGCTCGCAAATGAACCCGTACGCCGACAAAATCCCCGCCGCCGATGCCCGCCAGTTCGCCGAAGCCGTGGCGATGGCCAACATCCCGGTCCTGTTGATGGTGCTGGTGCAGCTCACCGGCGAACTGCGCTGGCTGGAGCCGCCCTACCTTCCGCAGCGCCCGCGCGGACTGAGCGACAACGACAGCGGCGGCTTGCCGGTGGAGATCCAGGATGAAATCCGCGCGGCCGCGCTCGACGCCATCCTGGCCTGGCGCGGCGGCCGGCCGGTGGCGCTGCCGCTGCCCGAGCGCGCCTTGCGCCTGAAGATGCTGTCGGCGGCGATGGCGGAGGAGATTCCCGAAGGCTACGACTCCATCATCGAGGCCGAGCTGCCGCCGCTGCGCGCAGAAGCGCCGCGCAAGCCCGCGATTCCGCCGGGCTTCGAGGTGCTGGTCATCGGCGCCGGCGTATCCGGCCTGTGCGCGGCGGTCAACCTGCAGCGCATGGGCGTGCCGTTCACCGTGATCGAAAAGACCGGCAGCGTGGGCGGCATCTGGCGCGACAACCGCTATCCGGGCGCCGGCGTGGATACGCCCAACCACCTGTATTCGTTTTCGTTCGCGCCGTATGACTGGTCGCTGTACTTCGCCCTGCGCGACGAGCTCAAGGGCTATCTCGAGCACGTGGCCGACAAGTTCGCGTTGCGCCCGCGCATCGAATTCAACACCACCGTCGAGGCGCTCGACTACGACGCCGCCAGCCAGCGCTGGCGCGTGCGGCTGCGCACGCCGTCCGGCGAAATCCAGACGCGCACGCCGAACGTGGTGATCAGCGCGGTGGGCATCTTCAACCCGATCAAGTTCCCCGACATCGAGGGGCTTGACCGCTTCGCCGGCCGCTGCTTCCACACCGCCGAGTGGCCCGACGACGTCGACCTCGCCGACCAGCGCGTGGCGATCGTCGGCAACGGCGCCAGCGCCATGCAGGTCTGCCCCGAAATCCAGCACCAGGTGCAGTCGCTCAGCATTTTCCAGCGCTCGCCGCACTGGGCCGCGCCGCACGAACAGTTCCGCAAGGCGATCCCGGAGCCGCTGCGGTTCCTGCTGCACGAGGTGCCGCTGTACCGGGCCTGGTACCGGCTGCGCCTGGGCTGGGCCTACGGCGACCGCATCCACGCCGCGCTGCAGAAAGATCCGGCGTGGCCGCACCCGGAGCGCTCGCTCAACCGCATCAACGACGGCCACCGCGCGTATTTCACGCAATACGTGGTGTCCGAGCTCGGCGACCGCCAGGACCTGCTGGACCAGGTGCTGCCCACCTATCCGCCGTTCGGCAAGCGGCTGCTGATGGACAACGGCTGGTACCGCATGCTGCGCAACGAGCGCGTGGAGCTGGTGTCCACGCCGATCGCCAGGATCGAGGCCGACCGCGTCGTCACCCAGGACGGCCGCGAATTCCCCGCCGACATCCTGATCATCGCCACCGGCTTCGACGTGCTGCGCTTCCTCACCTGCTACGAGGCGCGCGGCCGCTCCGGCCGCAGCCTGCGCGAGGTCTGGAACGACGACGACGCCAAGGCCTACCTCGGCACCGTCATTCCGGATTTTCCGAACTTCTTCTGCCTGTACGGCCCGAACCTGCAGCCCGGCCACGGCGGCAGCCTGATGTTCGTGGTCGAGATGCAGATGCGCTACGTCATGGACCTCATCGGCAAGATGCTGCGCGAGGGTGCCGGCGCCGTCGAGTGCCGCCAGGACGTGCACGACGCCTTCAACGAGGACGTCGACCGCGCGCACGCCGACATGGTGTGGACCCATCCCGGCATGCAGACCTACTACCGCAACTCGCGCGGGCGCATCGTGGTGAACTCGCCGTACCTCAACGCCACGTTCTTCGACCTGACCCGCCAGGCCAAGCCCGAGGATTTCATCGTCGAGCCGCGCCGCACTGGTACCTGATCGTCGGCAACCGGCTCATCGACGGGCCGGGGTTCGAGCGGCAGGCCACAGCCGCCCCCGAAGCTCGTCAGCGCCGTGCCCGGCGCCGGCGGCGCAGCCCCAACAGGCACGACAGCCCGGCCAGGAGGCCGGGCGCGAACGCGCCGCCGCCACCGCCGCTGCCGCCGGACATCGGGCTTAGTGGTACGTCGTTCGGGATGACCGTCATGCCCAGCAGGTTGAGACTTTCGGTTCCGACCTTGCCCACAAGGGTCGCCACGCCGGACACCAGATCCACCGTGTACAGCTTGCCGTGGCTGCCGACGCCGGGACCGAAATCGTAGTCGAACATGTAGGCGATGCCGCTCGCCCCGGAGATGTCGAGCGGGCCGCCGCCTACGCCGGCCCCCAGGCCGGTGCCGATCGTGGTCAGTGTCGTCGGCGGCTCGATCGGGCTGGTATCGGCACCGACGCGCACCAGCGTGTGCGCCGTCTCGTCGATGGCGAACAAGCTGGTCTGGCCGGCGCTTGCAACAACCGTGTTGTGGTCGTAGGCCGTGTCGCGAACGTCCGGCGTGCTGCCCGAGCTGAAATCGCCGGTGGCCGGATAAGCCGCATCGGCTCTGCGCACGGCGACAACGTCCGGCAACTGCACGACCGCCCCGTCGATGTTCACGTCGAACACCGACACGCCGCCGATGAAGCGGCTGTTGTTGTCGAACGGATTGATGTCGATGTCGCTGACGATGTTGCAGCGGAAGCGGTTGTTGCCGATCGGCGTGACCGCGGCCGCCGCCGTGTCCAGCCGGTAAAGCTGGCATTGGCCCGTCGCCGGTCCGCGCACCACCGCGTAGACGGCGCGAGTGGCCGCGTTGAAGTCGATGGCCGAAAGCTGAGTGCCGTCCGGCAGGCCGGTGAGCGCACGGTCGCCGGTGATCGCGCCGGGCGCCTCGCTGTCGAAGCTGATCAGGTGGCCGTCCGCCTCGCGTATGCCCAGGATCGTTTCCGCGTGAACCTGAAACGCGAGCAGCGGACAGGCCCACAGCGTTGCAGCAACAAGATTGCGCAGCATGATCCCTCCCTTCGGTTGTTGCTCTTGCGCTGCGCTCGACGCTGCAACGGATGCCGGTTGTCAATTCGCGCCGGGCGGATCGAACAGCCCGAGCGCCGCCTTGCCCAGGTGCTCGTAGGTCTGGTCAGTAGTCAGCGGATGGAACGGGCCGCTGCGGGCATCGCGGTACAGCCGCTCCAGGATATGGCCGCGCAGGAACGAGCCTCCGCCGACCAGCCGCATCGCGTTGTGCACCACGCGCACCGCGTTCTCGGTGGCCACCACCTTGGGCACTTCGAGCATGCCCAGCCGCTGCACCGGCTCCCATTGCCGGTCGCGCCCTTCCATCAGCGCGCGCGCGGTGTTTTCGATGGTCGCCGCCGTGGTCTCGTTGAGCACCCGCAGCTCGCCGAGGTCGCGCTGCACGTAGCCGACCGAACGCGCCTGGACATCCCGCGCGCCCTGCACCGGTCCGCTGGATTTCTTGCGCAGGATCGCCACCGTCTCGTCGTAGGCGCGGCATGCGAGCCCGTAATAGATGGAGGCGAAAGTCAGCGACTGCCATTCGAGGTTGGCGAACAGCCTGGTACGGAACTCCGTGGATACCAGGTCGCCCGCCGGAACGAAGAGATTGTCGAACACCACCGTGTGGGTGCCGCTGGCGCGCATGCCCATCGCATCCCAGGTCTTCTCCACGCGGACGCCGCGCGCGCTGGCCGGGCAGATCAGCATCACCTCGCGGCCGAGACGGACAGCGGGATCGTCCGGCACCGAGCCGTCGGCGTCGGTGATGGTGACGTTGAACGTGTGATAGTCCGCCGCCAGCGACAGCGTGCCCCAGGTCTTCCTGCCGCTGACACGGAAGCCGCCCTCGACCGGCACCGCAACCGTATCCGGCAGGCCGATGACGCCGGCACGCGCCTCGCTGTACACACCGTCGAGCAGGGCCTGTTCCTTGGCCACCTTGGTGAAGAAGCGCTGCTGATGGGCCTCGCTCCACATGCCCAGGAAGAACCCGACCACGCCGAGGTGCATGTTGAAGGCCAGCGTGCACGCGGCGTCGCCGCGGGCCAGCTCCTGCACGCAGCGCGCCGTGGTCCACAAGTCCGCCCCCAGCCCGCCGAAGCGCTTGGGCACGTTGAGCGCGGCCAGGCCGCTGCGCTTGAAGACCGGCACCAGCTCGTCGGGAAAGCTGTTGTTGGCGTCGTGCCTTGCGCCTACCCGGTCGAACTCCGCGGCCACCCGGCGCGCAGTGTCGATCGCGCGTTGGGCTTCGTCCCCGGTCATCTCGCCATGTACCGACATCGCGTCCTCCGCGCTTCGGAAATCGTTCGTTTTTTTGCCGGCTTATTTTGACGGCAACCTGTTCCGGCGACAGCCTAGCACGCGCATCCGGGAGCGCGAGCGGGGATCGCAGGCTTGACCACGCAAGCCGGATTTTGAGCTAAGCTGAAACGGCACAGGCCCAGGAGATCCAATCATGCCTCGTCAGCTAACCAATGAAGCGGAGTTGCTGAACCTGCTGCGCGCCAAGGCCGAGAATTTCTACGAACCGCGGATCGGCCGGCGCGCGTCCGCCTACATGCCCAAGTCGCTGCGCGCTTTCCCCGATGCCGGCGACCACGAATGCAACTGGGACCTGGGCGGCCTCGAAGGCGTACCGCCGGCCATCGCCAACTTCCTCCGGGACGAAGCCGGCAGGCTGCAGCAAGCGCACAACGTTCGCGTCAAGCACTGAGCGGGATCGCCGCGGCAGGTGCTGATCCTGCTGTGATCCGCCTCCGCGCGGATGCGGGCGCGCCGCACGAGCGAAGGCGCGGCGTCCGCGATACGTGTCACCAAATGATCAGAACTTGGCACGTGCGCGGCTTCAAACCGGGCATTGCCGGGCCTAAGCTTGCGCCTGAGCAATGCTGCGGTGCACTCAGCGGATTCGCCGCAACGCGCCGCGCAGACGCTCGCCTATAACGACTGTGAGGAGGCGCGTTCGCGCGCATGCAAGGCGGTCCGGGCTGCTGGGGCGCCATCCGGGCGTGCTCGCAGGAGCCGCCCGCATGGCACCCGGCGCAATTGCAGCGCCGCCTGCCGGCGAGTGCTGCGGCATTAGCGGGCGCGCCGGCAACCCCTCTGGCAACCGCCCAACCTGAACCCGGAGCGATCCGATGGCCGAGCTGATCCTGCACCACTACGATGAAGCGCCGTTCGCCGAAAAGATCCGGCTCGTGTTCGGCATCAAGAACCTGGCGTGGCGCTCGGTGATCCAGCCGGCGGCGCTGCCCAAGCCGCACCTGCTGCCGCTGACCGGCGGCTACCGCCGCACGCCGGTGCTGCAGGTCGGCGCCGACATCTACTGCGACACGCAGCTGATCGCCGCGGTGCTGGAGCGCGAGTTCCCGCAGCCGTCGATCTTTCCGGACGGCAACGCCGGCCTCGGCTATGCCCTGGGCAGCTGGGCGCACGGGCCTTACGTGGTGACCTCGGTGGCGATCTACATGGGCAGCGAAGACCCGTTCGCCGGTGCGGTGAACCTGCCCGCGCATTTCTTCGAAGACCGCAAGAAGATGTGGAAGACGCAGTTCGACACCGACACCCTCGGGCCGCGCCTGCCGCTGCTGCGTTCGCAGCTCGACGCGCATACCGACTTCATCAACATGCAGCTCGCCGACGGCCGCGCGTTCCTCACCGGGGCCAAGCCGGGGCTGGCCGACCTGCATGCCATGTGGGACCCGTGGTTTCTGTACCGCTTCGCGCCCAAGGAGGCGCAGCGGGCTTACGACCGCTTCCCGCGCATCGGCCAGTGGCTGGCGCGGCTCGCCGCAGTTGGCCAGGGCAAGCGCAGCGAGATGAACCCCGAGGAAGCCCTGGACGTCGCCAAGGCCGCTGCACCGAAGCCCGCCACCGGCGTGGACCCGCACGATCCCATCGGCATCAAGGCCGGCACCCGCGTCTGCGTTTCGCCCAGCGACTATGCGGAGGTCAACGTCGTCGGCGAGCTGGTCGGCACGACGGTCGGCAGCGTCTCGGTGCTGCGCTCGGATCCGCGGGTCGGCGAAGTGGTGGTGCACTTTCCCAAGATTGGCTACCGGATCGAGCCCGCCTGAGCACACCCGTGCTGTGCCTCAAAACTCCAGCCAGGTGAACAGGTAAAGCGTGTTGTTGTCGGCGGCGTCGCGGCCGCTGCCGTCGTAATTGCGCACGCCGCCGTTGAACTGCAGATACTGCGTGTATTGCAGCGCCATCCGCAGGTTCAGCCAGGTCCGGGCGTAGGGCCCGCCCTTGCCGAACGGAATGTA
>JADHNH010000166.1 GCA_016779605.1 Nevskia sp.
ATCGCCAACCAGACAGGAGACATCCGACATGAGCACACTGCTTCGCTACGAACCCTGGGGCCTGCATCGGGACCTGGTCAACGAATTCAACCGCTTCTTCGAGCGCACCGCGGCCTCCGACGCCTCCAGCGGCGCCACCGCCGACTGGACGCCGCCGGTGGACATCGAGGAATACGCCGACAAGTTCGTGCTGTACGCCGACGTGCCGGGCGTGGACCCCAAGAGCATCGAGGTGACGCTGGAGAAAGGCGTGCTGACGCTGTCCGGCGCGCGCGAGCGCGCGGTCGAGCCCAAGGGCGTGGAAGCCAAGCGCCAGGAGCGCGCCGCCGGCCGCTTCTTCCGCCGCTTCAGCCTGCCGGAAACGGTGGACGGCGAGTCGGTCACCGCGCGCGGCAGCAACGGCGTGCTGGAAGTGGTGATCCCGAAGCGCGCCGCCGCGCAGCCGCGCAAGATCACGGTCAACCACTGACCGCGGCGCGGCCGCAGGCCGCTGCGGGAAGCGGTAAACTGCAGCGCTGAACTTCGGTTTGCGCCGGACTTCGGTATGCTCAGGGGGCGCGCAAGCGCCCCTTTCTTTTGGAGCCGGCCCTTCCCGAAGTCGCGGGGCCGGTCGATCCCGGTCGGAATGATTGCGTTTTTCCCTGCGAGGCGGGGACATCGAGGCGATGGAATACAAGGACTACTACAAAATTCTGGGCGTGCCGCGGACCGCGTCGGCCGACGAGATCAAGCGCGCCTACCGCAAGCTGGCGCGCCAGTACCACCCGGACAAGAACAAGAGCAAGGGCGCCGAAGAGAAGTTCAAGGAAGCCAACGAGGCCAACGAGGTTCTCAGCGACGCCAAGAAGCGCCAGGCGTATGACCAGCTCGGCGCCAACTGGCGCGCCGGCGAGCGCTTCACGCCGCCGCCCGGCTGGCATTTCGATTTCGGCCAGGGCGGCGGCGACTTCGCCCGCGGGCCGCGCGGCGCGCCCGGCGGCGACGGCGGCATGGGCGGCGGCAGCTTTTCCGACTTCTTCTCCAGCCTGTTCGGCGGCGGCCTGGGCGGCGGCCTGGGCGGCTTCGAAGGCCACGGCGGCTTCGAGGACATGGCCGGGCACTTCCAGGGCGGCGGCGAGCAGCGCGCCAGGATCGCCATCAGCCTCGAGGATTCGTTCCAGGGCGCCACGCGCAGCATCTCCGTCGGCGGCCGCACGCTCAACGTGCGCATTCCCCAGGGGGTGGCGCCGGGCCAGGTGATCCGGCTGTCCGGCCAGGGCGCGCGCGGCGGCAACCTGTTGCTGGAAGTCGAGTTCGCGCCCCATCCCACTTTCCGCGCCGAAGGCCGCGACATCCACGCCGCGGTGGCGGTGACGCCCTGGGAAGCGGCGCTGGGCGGCAAGGTGCCGGTGCCCACTCTGGGCGGCACGGTGGAGCTCAACCTGCCGGCCGGCGTGCAGTCGGGCAAGAAGCTGCGCCTCAAAGGCCGCGGGCTGCCCGGCGCCACGCCCGGCGACGAGATCCTCACCATCCAGATCCAGACGCCGCCGGCCGACAACGAGTCCGACCGCGCGTTCTACCGCGACATGGCGCGCCGCTTCAGCTTCGATCCCAGGAAGTGAAGCCGGCGGCGGCGGTCTGGGCAAGCGCGATAATCGGTCCGCAAATGAACGCGAATAAACGCCAATAAATGCAAAAAATTACGAAACGGACAGCATCAGGCAGGATTTGAATTTGCGTTTATTCGCGTTCATTTGCGGACCCGATTCTTTCCGCCTGAACCCACACCGTACGGAGTCATAGCGCCGGCCGCCGCCCGTCCCACGGCGCGGCCTGCTCGAGCTGGGCGGCGAGGCGGAACAGCAGGCCTTCGCCGCCGTTGGCGGCGACGAATTGCACGCCGACCGGCAGCCCGGCGCTGCCGCTACCCAGCGGCACCGACATCGCCGGCACGCCGGTCAGGTTGGCGAGCTGGGTGAACGGCACCCAGCGCAGGTTCTCGCGCGCCATCACGTCCACCATCCCCGAGGCCAGCAGCAGCCGCGACAGGCCCAGCGCCAGGATCACGCGCAGCACCGCCTGCTGCCAGGCCGGCGTGGCGACTTCGCCGATGCGCGCCGGCGGCAGCGCCAGGGTCGGGGTCAGCAGCAGGTCGTAGCGCTGGTGGAAGTCGCCCAGCGCACGGGCAAAGCCGTTCCAGCGGTTGTGCGCCGCCACGTACTCGTTGGCGCGCAAGGTGCGGCCCAGCGCCGCCATGGCGCGGGTGTCCAGCTCGAAGCCGCCGGCGCCGCTGCCGGTCTGCGCGCGCAGCAGGTCGACCTGCGCCGCCAGCTGGGCGAACCACATGGTGAGGAAGTCGCGCGCCAGCGCCAGGCCGTCGATCTGCGGCACCGCCTCCTCGACGTGATGTCCGAGGGATTCCAGCAGGCGTGCGCAATCGGCCACCGCGCCGGCGCAGTCGGGGTGCACCTCGGTACCGATCGGCGAGCGCGCGGTGAAACCGATGCGCAGCCGGCCCGGTGCGCGGCCGACCTCCTCGAGATAGGGCCGCTCCGGCGGGGCGACATGGAACGGCGCGCCGACATCCGGCCCGGCCAGCACGTCGAGCATGGCCGCCGAGTCGCGCACGCTGCGCGTCAGCACGTGATCGACCGCGGCGCCGTGCAGCAGCTCGCCGTGCTCGGGGCCGGTCGGCACCCGGCCGCGGCCCGGCTTGAGCCCGAACAGGCCGCAGCAGGCGGCGGGAATCCGGATCGAGCCGCCGCCGTCGTTGGCGCCGGCCATCGGCACGATACGCGCCGCCACCGCCGCCGCCGAGCCGCCGCTGGAGCCGCCCGGCGTATGGTCGGTATTCCAGGGGTTGCGCGCAGCGCCCCAGGCCTCCGGCTCGGTGATGCCCTTGGCGCCCAGCTCGGGCGTATTGGTCTTGCCGAACACCACCAGGCCGGCGGCCAGGAAGCGGTTGACCACCTCGGCGTGCCGCGCCGGGCGCCAGCCGGCATCTTTCAGCGCGCGGCTGCCGCAGGCGGTGGCTACGCCGGCGTAGTCCTGGAACAGGTCCTTGATCAGGAACGGCACGCCGGCGAACGGGCCGCCCAGGTCCTGCCCGGCCCGTGCGCGCGCGATGTCGTGCATCGGCGTGATGATCGCGTTGAGCCGCGGGTTCACCGCCTCGGCGCGTGCGATGGCCGCGTCGAGCAGTTCCGGCGGCGCAATCTCCCGGCGCCGTACCAGCGCGGCCAGGCCGGTGGCGTCGTATTCGGCGTATTCCTTGAACATGGGCTCCCCCCGAAGCTCGCAGCGGCGGCAACCGCGCCGAAGCGCGGCCGGCCGTCGGAATCTTATACGCGTTCGGGCCACGGGGAGCGCAATTCCGCGGCCCGGCAGCCAAAACGGCGCGGAACTTGCGCAGCACTTGTCATACTTATGGATGCCCAGGGCCCAGCGATCCGTTCATTAGCCGAAACCGCCGATCCGATGCCCGACGATACCGAACGCCCCGTCGGGCGGCACACGCTGCTCCGCAGCGCCGCCCGCAACGTCGGCCGACTGCGCGAGCGCGAGCGCCTGCTGTCGACGCTGTTGTCGAGCATCGACGGCATGGTCTACCGCGGCCGCAACGACGCGCACTGGACCATGGAATTCGTCAGCGAGGGCTGCCAGCCGCTGACCGGCTACGCGCCGCAGGACCTGACCCTCAACAGCCGCATTTCCTACGAGGAGCTCACCCACCCGGACGACCGCGCGCCGGTGCGCCAGATCATCGAGGCGGCGCTTGCCGGCCGCCGGCGCTACGAGCTGGAATACCGCATCGTGCGCGCCGACGGCGACGTGCGCTGGGTGTGGGAGCGCGGCGCCGGCAACTTCGCGCCCGACGGCACGCTGCTGGCGATGGAAGGCATCATCACCGACATCACCGACCGCAAGCGCGCCGAGCAGACCCTGCACGAGACCGAGCGGCGCTACCGCAGCATCTTCGAAAACGCCATCGAGGGCATCTTCCAGTCCACCCCCAGCGGGGTGTACCTCACCGCCAACCCGGCGCTGGCGCGCATGTACGGCTACGACACGCCGCAGGAGCTGATCGAGCAGCTGCGCGACATTGAAAAGAGCCTGTACGTCGACAGCGGCCGGCGCGCGCAGTTCGCGCGGCTGATGGAGCGCTACGGCTCGGTCACCAACTTCGAGTCGCGCGTCTACCGGCGCGACGGCAGCATCATCTGGATCTCGGAGAACGCGCGCTCGGTGTTCGACGACAACGGCCGCCTGATGTTCTACGAAGGCACGGTGGAGGAGATCACCGAGCGCAAGCGCCACGAGACCGAGATCCGCCACCAGGCCACCCACGACGCGCTGACCGGGCTGCCCAACCGCGCGCTGCTCTACGAGGAGCTGCGCATCGCCGTGAACCGGGCGGCGCGCGCCGGCCTGCTGATCGCGGTGGCGTTCCTGGACCTGGACAAGTTCAAGTTCGTCAACGACAGCCTCGGCCACCAGGCCGGCGACGAGCTGCTGCGGCTCATGGCCGCGCGCCTCAAGTCCTGCCTGCGCGACCAGGACGTGGTGGCGCGCCAGGGCGGCGACGAGTTCGTCATCCTGCTGTCCGGGCGGCTGTCCAAGCTGGAGATCGAGCACATCACCCAGCGCATCCTGGCGGTCGCCTCGGAACCCTGCGTCATCGCCGGCCGCGAGCTCACGGTGACCTGCAGCATCGGCATCAGCCTGAGCCCGACCGACGCGCACGACGTCGAAACCCTGCTGCGCAACGCCGACGCCGCGATGTACCGCGCCAAGGAGCTGGGCCGCAACAACGTGCAGTACTTCGACGGCGAGATGAATTCGCGCATGAGCGGCCGCCTGGAGACGCTCACCCTGCTGCGCCGCGCCCTCGACCACGGCGAATTCGTGCTGCACTACCAGCCGAAATACTGCCTGGCGTCGCGCCGCATCGTCGGGGTGGAAGCGCTGCTGCGCTGGAAGACGCCCGAAAAGATCGTGCCGCCGGCCGAGTTCATCCCGCTGGCGGAGGAAACCGGGCTGATCGTGGCGATCGGCGAATGGGTGATCCGCACCGCCTGCGAGCAGGACCGCGCCTGGCAGCTCGAGGGCCTGCCGGCGATTCCGGTGGCGGTGAACCTGTCGCGGCGGCAGCTCGCCAACGGCGACATCGCCAGCCAGATCGCCAACGTGCTGGAAGCCACCGGGCTGCCGGCCGGCTGCCTGGAGCTGGAAGTCACCGAAAGCATGATGATGCAGAACTCGGAAAAGGCCGCCGCCATGCTGCACCGGCTGTGCGGCCTGGGCGTGCGCGTGTCGATGGACGACTTCGGCACCGGCTACTCCAGCCTGGGCGACTTGAAGCGCTTCCCGGTGAACTGCCTGAAGATCGACCAGACCTTCATGCGCGGCGTGGCCAGCGACGCCAACTCGGCGGCGATCGTCAAGGCGATCATCTCGCTGGCGCACATCCTGGATCTGCGGGTGCTGGCCGAAGGCGTGGAGACCGCGGCCGAGTACGACTTCCTGCGCCTCAACGGCTGCGACGAGATGCAGGGCCACTTCCTGAGCCGCGCGCTGCCGGCGGAGCAGTTCGCCGAGCTGCTGCGCGCGCAGCAACACCAGCTCCGCGGCGCCGATCCCGGCGCCTGAGGCCGCGCCGGCGCATGGCGCCGGAAGCCGTTCGGATCACGCTTGAAGCGCGTGCGGCGCGGGCACCTGGATGCCCGCGCCGCACGGATACGGCAATGCCAAAGCTGCGCGATCAGCCGCGCATCTTCACCTGCTCGGCCGCCGGGTGCAGGCTGGCGGTGGCGCTGGGACGCGAGTCGACGCGCTTGAACCAGGCGTCGAGGTTCTTCAGCGCCGGATCGAGCGGCTGGCCCACGCCCTTGGTGAAGTCCAGGCAGCAGTACAGCACGATGTCCACCAGGCGCAGCTCGTTGCCGGCGACGAAGTTGCGGCCGGCGATGAGCTGGTCCAGCTTGACCATCCATTCCTGGGCGGACTTCTTCAGGTCGGCCGCGGCGCCCGGGATGCAGTGCACGCGGTTCTTGAACAGCTCCAGGCCCTCGGCGAAGCGGAAGCCGTTGTAGCGCATCTCGGTGATGTTCAGCTCCACGCGGCGCTGCCACATGCGCTCGAGGGCGCGTTCCTCTGCGGTGGCGCCGACCAGGGTGGGCTTCGGGAACTTTTCGTCCAGGTATTCGCAGATCGCGACGGTTTCGGCCAGCACCTGGCCGTCGTCCAGCTCCAGCGCGGGCGACTGGCCGGCCGGGTTCTTGGCCAGGTAAGCCGCCTGCCGGTTCTCGCCGGCCAGGATGTCGACCTGCACCTCGGGCAGCGTGATGCCCTTTTCCAGCATGAACATGCGCACGATGCGCGGGTTGGGTCCGAACGAGTTGATGAACTTCATCGACAATCTCCTCTGGTGTTTCGTGATGGTGTTTGGTGGGTGCGGTTTTCGCGTGTCCGATGTGGACGCTGCCGGCGCCGCCAGGGCCGGTGCGACCACCGGTGCCGGGCATTGCCGCTGCCCCGCCTCCGGCGCGGCCATCCGCCTCGGGCCGGCAGCCGCGCCCCCCACGGCTGCGGACGCGGCGGCGTCGCCGGACGATTTTCGCTGGCGCGCTGCACGCAGCCGGCCGCGCGCCGCCCGGCCGGCGGAACTATGCTATCTATCCCACCTTCCCGCAAGTCAGGCCGATCCCGCCAGGGTCCGGCCCCGCCGCCGCACTGCCCGAGGAGCCGCCGATGTCCGGTTACGTCGATCCCACCAAGGATCAGTTCGCGTTTTTCAAGTCGCTGCCCCGCGAAGGTGTGATCCACATGCTCAACCTCGTGCGCCTGCGCGAGCGCGCCGCCTATCCGGACGGCCGGCAGGCTTCCGGGCTCGAGGCGTACCGCGCCTACGGCCGCGAGAGCATGCCGGTGTTCAGCCGCCTGGGCGGCCGCCAGTTCTGGCTGGGCAGCTTCGAGGCGACCCTGATCGGCCCGGCCGACGAGCGCTGGGACCTGGTGTTCATCGCCGAATACCCCAGCGCCGACGCGTTCATCGAAATGCTGCGCGACCCGGTCTACCGCGAAGCGGTAAAGCACCGCCAGGCGGCGGTGGCCGACTCGCGCCTGATCCGCGTGCGGCCGCGCGCGGCCGGCGCGGGCTTCGGCGAGGGCTAGTCGCCGTTGACCGTCACCACCACCTCGCGGCGGTGGCCGGAAGTGCGGTGCTCCCAGATGAACAGGCCCTGCCAGGTGCCCAGGGCCAGCCGTGCTTCGCGGATGGGCACGGTCAGCTCGCAGCCGGCGAACAGGTTGCGCACGTGCGCCGGCATGTCGTCGGCGCCTTCGGCATCGTGGCGGAACAGCGGGTCGCCGTCCGGCGCCAGGCGGCGGGCGAATCGCTCGAGGTCGCGCAGCACCTCCGGGTCGGCATTTTCGGTGATGCACAGCGAAGCGCTGGTGTGGCGCAGGAACAGGTGGCACAGCCC
>JADHNH010000167.1 GCA_016779605.1 Nevskia sp.
GTGTCGATCTCCACGTGCATCACGCCCGGGTCGTCGATCACCGCGCGGCAGGTGAAGCCCAGCCGCCGCGCCAGCCGCAGCATCGCGGTGTTGTCCGCCAGCACTTCGCCGAACACGCGGCCGATGCCGGTGCGGCGGGCGTGCTCAAGGAGCTGCTCCAGCAGGTGCCGGCCGAGCCCGCTACGGTAGCGCTGGGGGTCCACCAGCACGGCGAACTCGGCCGCCGCGCCGTCGGGGTCCGCGGCCAGCGTGCCGATGCCGTCGATGCGCTCGGGGCTGTCCAGCGGCACGATCACCAGGGCGAGCTCGCGGTCGTAGTCGATCTGGGTCATGCGCAGCGCCATGGAATGGTTGAAATGGCGGATGTAGGTGAAAAAGCGCAGGCGCACCGTTTCCATGTCGAGCCCTTCGAGCAGGCCGATCAGCGCCGGCTCGTCGTCGGGCCGCACCGGCCGCACCAGCAGGCGCTGGCCGTCGCGCTCCACGATGTGGCTCAGGGTGGCCGGGTAGGGCGCCAGCGCCAGGCGCTGCCGCTCCGGCGGCGGCTCGGCGCAAAGGCGCAGACGCGCGTCGCGGCGCGAGCACCAGGCGCGGCTGCCGCGCGCCACCACGCATAGGTCGAGCTCCGCCACGTGCGGCTGCTCGATCACCATCTGGCCGACGCGCTCGAGCAGGTCGGCCACCGGCTGCAGGGCGGCGGCGGCCGGCGCGGACTCGGCGCACAGCCCCGCATCGGCCAGCAGGCGACGCGCCAGTAGCGCGTCCAGCGGCATGAAGCCGTATCCGGCCGGGGCCGTGAAGCCCGGCATCAGCGGCGCCGCGCGCAGATACATGCCCAGCTCCGGGTGCCGGCGGACGGACACGGTCAGGCGCAGGTCGTCGCCCCGCGACGGGTGGCCGCCGTCGATGCCGTACGGCGTCAGCAGCCGCAGCGCATCGGCGCCGCGCAGCTCGTGCAGGCCCTGCTGCAGGCAGTGGCGCAGCCAGGCATCCAGCTCCGCCGTGGGCGCACCCGTCGCCGGCCCGTGCGGCGGCGTCTGCGTGAGCAGCTCGCGGTTGCGCGCGTATTCCCAGCGGTAGCGCACCGCCCGCGCGGCGGCGTCCGGCGAGGTGAAGGTGGCCAGCTCGGCGTCGGCGCTGATGCGGCGTGCGGCCAGCGCGGTTTCCAGGCCGAGCCACACGGTCAGCAGGCGCTGGTCGAAACGCGCCTGCGCCAGCGCTTCGGCGACGGCTTCGTGCGGCACTGCGGCCATCGGGCTGCGGATGAAGATCACCAGGTCCACGCCGGCGTCGCCGAGGAACGCCTGCAGCGCGGCGACGGTAGCCGCGGCGGGCGGCTCACCGAGGTCCGCGGCGCCGGCGAGCCGCCGCATGCCCGGCACGTGGGACTGCGCGCAGGCCCAGGTCGCCGCCGCCGGATCGGCGCATTGCAGGCCCTCGCGCAGCACCGCGTCCACCGCCAGCGCGCAGATGCCCGCGCCGTTGCCGGCGATCAGCGCCCGTGCCCGCTGCAGCGGCGGCAGGCGGTGCAGCGCGGCGATGGCGTCGAACAGCGCCGGCAAGCTGCGGCACTCGACCATGCCGGCGCGGGCGAACGCCGCCGAGCGCACCGCGTCCGCGCCGTTGACGGGCTCCACGTCGAGCTGCGTCTGCAGCACCGCCACCGGCTTGGCACGGGCGCAGGCGCGCGCCGCCGACATGAACTTGCGGCCGGCGCGAATACGGCCGGCCTCCACCGCCACGGCGTGCGTGTCGCGATCCAGCGCCGCATAGTCGAGCAGGTCGGCGATGTCGACGTCGCTTTCGCCGCCGGTCACCGCGATCCAGGAAAAGCCGATGCGGCGCCCGGCGGCCCAGTCCAGCGCGGCCGAGGCCACCGACTGCGACTGCACGATCAGCGCCAGGGTGCCGCTGCGCGTCGCCGGCGGCAGCGCCGACAGCGCGAGCTGGCGCGGCGGGTGCAGCACGCCCGGGCTGCGCGGGCCGAGCACCCGCATGCGCTGCGCGCGGGCCTGCGCCATCAGCGCTTCGCCGGGCGGGCAGGCGTGCGGCCAGATCAGGGCGCGGCCGCCCAGGGCATGCAGCCGCTGCAACTGTGCCGGGTCCGCCGCGGCGGGGTCGGCGACGACGGCCGCGGCCATCGCCGGCGCGCCGGCCAGCTCGTCGAGGCTGCAGACCAGCCCGGGCGGGGCGGTGCGCCGCAGGTTGTCGAGCAGCGCTTGTGCGGTGTCGCCCACGGCCTTTCCCAGCACGACCACGCGTGCCGGCCGGAACAGGGCGTCGAGATTGCGGATGGTCACGGGTGCGGCGCTGCCAGGATCAGGCCGGCAGCCCGCCACCGAGGAACGGCTGCAGGAACTGTTCCACGCTGCGCGCCAGCGCGTGCAGGTCGTAGCCGCCTTCGAGCATGGCCACCACGCGCCCGCCGCTATGCGCCTCGGCCACCTGCTGAATCTGCGCGGCGATCCAGCGGTAGTCGTCGTAGCCCAGCTTGAGGTCGCCCAGCGGGTCGTCGGCGTGCGCGTCGAACCCGGCCGAGACCAGGATCATCTCCGGCTTCTGCGCCTGCAGCGCCGGCAGCCAGTGCTCCAGCACCGCCTTGCGGAACTCCGCGCTGCCGCTGTAGGGGCGCAGCGGGTCGTCCACCAGGTTGGCGGCGTGCGGGGCGCCGGTCCAGTACGGGTAGAGCGGATGCTGGTAGGTGGAATACAGCCAGACGCGGTCGTCGCCGGCGAAGATGTCGGCGGTGCCGTTGCCGTAGTGCAGGTCGAAATCCAGGATCGCCACCCGCTGCAGCCCGCGCTCCAACGCGTGCGCGGCGGCCACCGCGATGTTGTTGAAGAAGCAGAAGCCCATCGCCTGCGCGCGCTCGGCGTGGTGGCCGGGCGGCCGCACCGCGCAGAACGCCAGTCCGACACGGCCTTCCATGACCAGCTCCACCGCCTTGACGCCGGCGCCGGCGGCGTGCAGCGCCGCTTCCAGGCTGTGCTCGCTCTGCACCGTGTCGGCGTCGTGCTGCACCGGGCCGGCGGAGGTGTCGGCGTGCAGCACGCGCTCGACGTAGGCGCGGTCGTGCACGCGCAGCAGCTGCGCCGTCTCGGCGGCCGGCGCCTGCACTTGCTGCATGAAGTCGAGCAGGCCGGTGATGCGCAGGCGGTCCTCGATTGCCGCCAGCCGCTCGGGGCATTCCGGATGGTCCGGCCCCATGCTGTGGCGCGCGCAGGAAGGATGGGTGATCCAGGCGACCGGTCGGTACAGTGTCAAGACGCGTGCTCCGGATGAGTGGCGCGGCGATGCATGGTCGGCTTGGGCGAGTCGGCTGCGGGATTTTCGCTGCTGCATTAAAGCGCAGCACCATCCGCCGAAAATTGACGCAGGTCAAGGCGCCGCCGGACGCCGCTGCCGTAACGTCGGCTCCCATAAATACGGGCGTGGCGCGAACGCGGGCAGTGATCGAACCAATGGAAAAACAAGTCAAGGCGAAATCCGGCCGCGTTTCCGGCGACCGGCTCGGCGCCCTGCTCGATGCGGCGGTGGACCCGGTGGTGCTGATCGATGCCGCCGGCCGCGTGACGGCGTTCAACCGCGCGGCCGAGGCGGCGTTCGGCTACAAGGCCGCCGAGGTGCTGGGGCAAAACGTGTCGATGCTGATGCCCGCGCCCCACCGCGAGCGGCACGACCGCTACATCGAGCGTTACCTGGCCACGCGCGATCCGCACATCATCGGCATCGGCCGCGAGGTCACCGCCCTGCGCAAGGACGGCTCCACCTTTCCGATCGAGCTGGCGGTGGGCGAGTTCCGCCGCGGCAAGGAGCACGGCTTCGCCGGCTTCCTGCGCGACCTCACCGCGCAGAAGCGCCAGCAGGCGCAGATTCTCAAGACCAGCGACGAGCTGCGGCTGATTTTCGACAACACGCCGACCGCCATCACCATCACCGATGGCGAGGGCCATATCCTGAAGGCCAACCTGGCCAGCGAGTCGCTGCTGGGCTATGCGCCCGCCGAGCTGGCCGGCCGCCTGCACGCGGACCTGGTGCTGGAGGACGACCGCGCCGCGGTCGAAGAGGGGTTTGCCGGCCTGCGGACGCAGGCCGACGAATTCGAGCGTGAAGTGCGCTACCGCACGCGCGGCGGGCGCACGCTCCACACGGTCCTGCGGGCCGGCATCGTGCGCGACGACAGCGGCGCCCCGCCCATGATCATCTGCGAGATCGTGGACCGCAGCGCGCTGTTCCAGGCCACCCGGGAGGTGGAAGAGCTGCGCGACAAGCTGACCCACGCCGGCCGCATCGGCATCCTCGGCGAGATGGTCAGCAGCATCGCCCACGAGGTGAACCAGCCGCTGACCGCCATCGCCAACTACGCCAGCGCCGCGCGCCGCTTCGTGCTCGGCGGCGCTTACGACCCGCAGGAGCTGGCGGTGCTGCTGGACAAGATCGCCACGCAGGCCGAGCGGGCCGGCAAGGTGATCCGCGGCGTGCGCAGCCTGACCCGCAAGCGTGACGCCGTGCGCGAGCCGCTGGATTGCACGGCGCTCATCCACGAAGCCTTGCGCTTGGTCGATTTTGAGTTCAGGATCAAAGGCTTGCGAATTGTCTTGCGGCTTTCGCCGAAGCTGCCGCCGGTGCTCGGCGACGGCGTGCAGATCCAGCAGGTGCTGCTCAACCTGATCCGCAACGCGATCGAGGCGATGGGCGAGGCGGCCAGCGGCGATTTCGTCGAGCTCAAGGCGGCCGCGCGCGAGGGCTGGGTGGAGATCAGCGTGTCCGACTGCGGGCCGGGCCTGAACGCCGACGCCCAGGCGCGGCTGTTCGAGCCGTTCTTCAGCACCAAGGCGCAGGGGATGGGGCTGGGCCTGTCGATCTGCAAGTCGATCATGGCCGCCCATGGCGGAGCGCTAGAATATCGGCATAATCAACGCGGGGGCGCCGAATTCCTAATGAGACTGCCCGTAGCGAGCGAATGAAGCAAACGCAGGACGCGGATGCCGGGATCGTATTCATCGTCGACGACGAGGAAGCGGTGCGGGACAGCATTGCCCTGCTGCTGCGCTCGGTCGGCATCCGTTCGCGCACCTTCTCCGACGCGCGCACCTTCCTGGCCGAATACCAGCCGGACGAGCAGGGCTGCCTGGTGCTCGACATCCGCATGCCCTGGATGGGCGGGCTGGAGCTGCAGAACGAGCTGAACCGCCGCGGCTGGGCGGTGCCGATCATCTTCATCACCGGCCACGGCGACGTGCCGATGGCGGTGGAGGCGATGCGCGCCGGGGCGGTCGACTTCGTGCAGAAGCCGTTCAAGGACGACGAGCTGATCCGGCGCGTGCAAAAAGCCCTGCAACAGGACGCCCGGCTGCGCGAAGACCTGCGCAGCCGCGTGCAGATCCAGGGCCGCTACGACAGCCTGACCCCGCGCGAGCGCGAAATCGCCGACCGGCTGGTGGCCGGCGAAGCCAACAAGGCGGTGGCGATCAATATCGGCCTGTCGGAGCGCACGGTCGAGCTGCACCGGGCCCGCATCATGCAGAAGATGGGCGCCCGCGGCTTGGCCCAGCTGGTGCAGATGCTGCTGCAGCTCAAGGATTCCTGAGCGTCCGCTTCGGCGCGGCGGCCGCCAGGGCGCGCCGGCGGCAACGATCCTGCGGCATGCGATCCGCTGCAGCCTGCTACGTATCGATGACTGCGCCGGCGCTCGTCATGTTGCGCCGGACAATTCAATACGTACTTCCCGCAAGGGTCCTGCGGAAATTGCGGATGGCGCGTGCCTGGCCGCTGGCGACATGCTGGCGCCCGACAAGCAAGGATTTCAAAGGGATACCCGCCATGCCGTTCGACGCTTCGCCTTCCGCCTCCCAGCAGCTCGGACGGGCACATACCGATTGCGCGCTCTGCCCGGTGCAGACCTGCCTGGCCCGCTGCGGCAGCCGCGAGCAGACCGACGCCTGGGTCGACATCCTGTCGCCGCGCATGGCGGTGATGCCGGGTGCCGGCGCCTTGTTCAACGCCGGCGACCGGCTGCGCGCGGTGTTTTCCGTGCGCGGCGGCTGCATCAAGGCGTTCACGGTGGATGCCGACGGCAACGAGCGCATTCGCGGCTTCTACCTGCCCGGCGACCTCATCGGCCTGGACGCGCTGGCCGACGGCCATTGCCTGGCGACCGCCGCCGCCGTGGTGCCGTCGCAAGTGTGCGTGGCGCCCCTGCAGGAGATGAAGCGCCTGGTACGGCGCCAGCCGGAGTTGGCCCAGCGTCTGATCGAGCAGACCAGCCGTGAGCTTGCGGCCGCGCTGGCCCTGTCCGGCGATTACAGCGCCGAGCAGCGCCTGGCGGCGTTCCTGCTGAACATGCGCGAGCGCCTGGGCTCGCAGCAGGCCATGCGGCTGCCGATGGCGCAGCGCGACATCGGCAATTACCTGCGGCTGGCCACCGAAACCGTGTGCCGCACCCTCAAGGGTTTCGAGCGCAAGGGCTGGCTGTCGCTCGAGGACAAGCAGCTGCGCTTCCTCGACGTGCGCGCCCTGTACCATACGGCTGACGCGGTCGGCCTCTGCATTCCCCCCGACACGCAGCTGCAGCACGCCGCCTGAGCGGCGGCTTTCCGCCTCCCCGGCGAACCGGGCGGCCGGCCCCGCGGCGGGCCGGACTGTAGCTCCGGCCGTCTTGCGGAGCGCGCGCCTGCGGCCGCGCGCGTCAATCGACGGCGACGCCGTCGATGCTGGCCTGCTTGAGCGTGAAGAGAGCGTCCGCCAGGCGCGGCGCGTCGGCCGACGAGGTCAGCACGGCCAGCTCCGGAATCAGGTAAACCTTGGTACCGCTGGAACTCGGCTGCAGCTCGGCCAGGGCCAGGTCGACCACCCGGTTGGCGGTGACGATATGGATGCGGCCGGCGGCAATCTCCACCGACAGGATCTGCCCGCTGTAGTCGTTGAACCGGGCCGGGCGGTTGGTCACCGGGTTGTGCAGCAGGGTGGTGGTGGCGAAGATGCGCGCTTCGTGCGGGCTCATCGGCGTGGCCGTCTCCCGGCGCGGGACGTAGGCGCAGGCCGCGGTGGCGACGACAAGCGCAAGGGCCAGGGCGTGGCGCAGCAGCGGCTTCCGGCGATTCGCCGTGGTGGCAGGGTACATGGTGCGTGGCTCCTCTGCGGTACCGCCCCGCGCGCCGCCCCGGGAGGGGCGCTTCTTCGAGATAATTTCTGAAGCGGCGGGGAATGCCCCTTTGACCGCCCCGCCGCCGCGACGGTTCCCCGGCTGCGATCGGCGGGCTGGCACATTTCCGTTTGCTTTAGTGAGCCCTGCGCCCCTGCGCATTCATGCGGACGATCTTGCCGCTGCCCTGGGCCTGCCCGGCGGCCTCGTCGAGCTGGCGCGGCTCGACGTTGAGCTGCATCAGCGCATGGCTGATCTGCTGGATGCCGTCGCTCTGCTCGGAGGAGGCCACGCTGATCCTGGACATGA
>JADHNH010000168.1 GCA_016779605.1 Nevskia sp.
GGCGATCCGCGCCGGCCGAAAGTGTGTGCGAGCCTGCAGGCCAATGTGGAAATGTGCGGCGCCGAGGACGGAGCGCCTGGCCGCGAGCACGCCCTGGAATTCCTGGGCGGCCTGGAGCTGGCGACGCGGCCTTGAGGCGCGGGCCCCGGTTGGGGGGATGCGGGCGGGGCGGGCTGGCCAGATCCCTCGCTGCGCTCGGGATGACACACTTATTTCGTCTCCCGTCTCCCGTCTCCCGTCTCCCGTCTCCCGTCTCCCGTCTCCCGTCTCCCGTCGCTCAGTGCAGTTCCGCCCGGAAGCGCAGGTAGTCCTCGGCGGTTGCCCGCGGGGCTTCGATCATCGGCGCATGGCCCATCTGCCGCACGATGCGCACCTGCGACTGCGGCATCAGCTTGTGCAGGATGGCGGCGCCGGAGACGTCCAGGGCGCGATCCTGGTCGCCCCAGACGATCACGGCCGGCGTGGCCAGCCCGGCGACCTGCGGCTCCAGCGGCGGCGAGGCGAGCAGCTGGCCGAAGATCTTCTGTTCCAGGGCGTAGTTGTCCGCGCGCCGCTGCGCCAGCACCTGCAGCACCGCCCCGGGTACGAAGGGCGGCTTGACGAAGACGAAATCCATGAGGCTGCGGAACTGCGCGGGAGTGCGCACCAGCAGCGGGTTGTCGCCGCCGGCGCTGACCCGCTTGAACAGCTCGCTGGGCTGCGCGCCGGCCACGCCGGCCGGTGCCAGCAGCCACAGGCTGCGCACCTGCTGCGGGTGCGCGGCGGCATAGGCCGCGGCCAGCCAGCCGCCCATCGAGTTGCCGCCCAGGTCGAAATGCTGCAGGTGCAGCGCCTCGGCGAGCTGGGCGATCCGCGCGGTCTGGGCGGGAATGCCGTAGTCGGCTTCGGCTGCCTTGCCGCTTTCGCCGAAGCCCGGCAGATCCGGGGCGATCACGTGGAAGTGGCGCGTCAGGTAGCGCGACACCCGGGTCCAGTTGTCCTTGTCGGCGCCGAAGCCGTGCAGCAGCAGCAGCGGCTCGCCGTGTCCGCCCTCGAGGTAGACGATGTGGAAGCCGGGAATGTCGGTCTGCGCACGGTGCAGGCCGGCGGCGGCGCGCTCGCCGTCCATCGCCAGTTCGGCGAAGCGCGCGGGTGCCAGCAGGGCGAGCCCGGCCAGCGCCGCCACCGCGGCCAGCAGCAGGACGGCGACGGCTTTCAGGAAGGTGCGCATGCCTGGCTCTAAAATGGAGTCAGACTTGGCTGCCGCGCGCGGGCCGCATCAGGCCTTCCTGCGCGGCGCTGGCCACCAGCTCGCCGGCGCGGTTGAAGATCAGCCCGCGCGACATGCCGCGCATGCCCTGGGCAGTGGGCGAATCCATCGAGTAGAGCAGCCAGTCGTCCACCCGCACCGGGCGATGGAACCATACCGCATGGTCGATCGAGGCGACCGCCACGCCCGGCATCAGGTAGGACATGCGGTGCGGCAGCAGCGAGGTCGACATCAGGCTGAAGTCGGAGGCGTAGGCCAGCATGCAGGCGTGCAGCAGCGGGTCGTCGGGCAGGGTGCCGGTGACGCGGAACCAGAAGTTCTGCTGCGGCGGGCGCGGGTCCGGTGCCAACGGGTTGCGCGGCTGCACCGGGCGGAAGTCCAGGGCCATCGGCCGCAGCAGCGCTTCGCGCCGGTCCGGCGGCAGGCTGCCGTCGGCGTCGAGCCATTCGCGCATCAGCTCGGTCTGCGGGCGCAGCGACTCCGGCGGCGGCACCTGCGGCATCTGCGCCTGGTGCTCCAGCCCGCGCTCGGGCCGCTGGAACGAGGCCATCATGGTCAGGATCGGCTCGCCGTTCTGGATCGCCTGCACCACGCGCGCGGTGAAGCTGCGGCCGTCGCGCACGCGCTCGACTTCGTAGACGATCGGCCGGTCCATGTCGCCGCGGCGCAGGAAATAGGCGTGCAGCGAGTGCGGCACGGCGTCTTCCACGGTGCGGCTGGCGGCGACCAGGGCCTGGCCGATGACCTGGCCGCCGTACACGCTCTTGCCGCCCAGGTCCAGCGAATGGCCGCGGAACAGGTTGAGCTCCAGCGGCTCGAGGTCGAGCAGGTTGACCAGGTCTTGCAATACGCTGTTCATGGCTTGCGCGACTCCTGCACTCAGAAACGGCGTTCCGCGGGCGGCGGCGGCGTCCACTGGTACAGCCAGGTCTCGGTCAGCGGCTGGCCGTCGCAGCGCAGGTACAGGCGCAGGTTGATCGGCTCGATGCTGTCGTCGGTGGGCTTCAGGTCGAACATCGCCCGCCAGCCGGAAATGGAGTCCAGCTGCCGCGCCGAGGTGATCTCGACCTGGCCGCGCGAGGCCTCGATCACCGGCTCGACCTTGGCGTGGGCGCCGAGCATGCCGAAATCGCCGCCGGCGAAGTCCACCGCGAAGCGCCAGGAGAAATAGCTGCGCTTCTGGCCGACGATGCCGCCGATGCCGGTGCGGGTGGCGCGCACAGTGGCCAGCTTCGGCACCGACGGCGGCGTGCGGCACCAGTAGAGCTTGTAGCCGAACAGCAATTCCTGCCCCGGCTGCGGCTTTTCCACCGGATTCCAGAAGGCGACGATGTTGTCGTTGGTCTCGTCGGGCGTGGACAGTTCCACCAGCATCACGGCGCCTTTGCCCCAGCGCGCTTTCGGCTCGACCCACAGGCTCGGGCGCTTCTCGTAGAACACGCCGTCGTCCTGGTAGTGGTCGAAGTCGCGGTCGCGCTGCAGCAGGCCGAAGCCGCGCGGGCTGTCGTCGAAGTACGAATTGACCCGCACGCCGGCCGGGTTGACGATCGGCCGCCAGATCCATTCGCCCCAGCCGGTGTGCAGCTGCAGGCCGTCGACGTCGTGGATCTCCGGCCGCCAGTCGTTGGCCGCACGGCGGTCGTTTTCGCCGCATTGGTACATGGCGGTGAGCGGCGCGATGCCGATCCGCTCGATCGGCTTGCGCGGGTACAGCGCGGCGTCGATATCCATCGTCAGGGTGTCGGCCACGTCGACGACGAAGCGGTAGGCGCCGGCCACGCTGGGTGAATCCAGCAGGGCGTAGACCGCGAACGTGCTCGAATCCTGCTGCGGCCGCTCCAGCCACCAGCTGACGAAATCCGGGAACTCCTCCGGGTTCAGACCGGAATCGATCGCAAGCCCGCGCGCCGACTGGCCGTATTGCATGTCGCCGTCGACCGCGCGGAAGTAGCTGGCGCCCTGGAAGGCGGCGATGTCGCGCACCTTGTCGGTATGGGACAGCAGCCGGAATCCCGCGAAGCCGAGGTCCTTGGGCAGGCGCTGCGCATCGACGCCGCTGCGGCGGTGGTCGAACAGTTCCGGATCGTAGGCGATCTGCTGGGCCTGGCCGTCCGCCACCTGGTACAGCTGCACCGGGGTGTGCATGTGCCAGCCGAGGTGGAAAAAGCGCAGCTGGATGCGCGAGTCGGCGTCGGCCCACAGCGAATGCTCGTCGCGGAACTGGATCGCCTGCCAGTGGTCCCAGTCCAGGTCGGCCAGGGCTTTGGGAATCACCGAGACCGGCGGCTGGTAGGGCGCCGCGGCGCGCGCGTGCGCCAGCCCCTTGAGCCAGGCGTAGTCGAACGGCTGCGGCTTGCCCAGCAGCTTGACGCCGGCGGCGGCCGGCGTGCTCCATAGCAGGGCGGGCAGCGGGAATCCGGCGGCCGCAAGCGCGGCCGCCGACTTGAGGACTTCGCGTCGTCGCATCGATCTCGATCTCGTAAAGCGGCCGCGCCGGCGCGGCAGGTCCCGGCGCCGCGCGGCAGGAACCAGGCTGGGCCTCCATAATACCGTGATGCAGACCCCTCCCATCGCCCGGCGCGGCGCGCGGTGCGCCGGCGCCGCACGCGCCCGCAGCGCCGCTTGATCGCGGCGGGATGATCCGCGCGCCGCTGCCCGAGCTGCCGGTCTGCGACGCCCTGCCGGCCCTGTGCGCGGCGCTGTCGGAGGCCGGCTGCGCGGTGCTGGCGGCGCCGCCGGGTTCGGGCAAGACCACCCTGGTGCCGCTGGCGCTGCTGGAGCAGCCCTGGCTGGCCGGCCGGCGCATCGTCATGCTGGAGCCGCGGCGCATCGCCGCGCGCGCCGCCGCCGCGCGCATGGCCAGCCTGCTCGGCGAGAAGGTCGGCGCGACGGTCGGCTACCAGGTGCGCTTCGACCGCAGGGTGTCGGCCGCCACGCGCATCGAGGTGCTCACCGAGGGCCTGCTGACGCGCCGCCTGCAGGCCGATCCCGAGCTGCCCGGCGTGGGCCTGGTCATCTTCGACGAATTCCACGAGCGCAGCCTGCACGCGGACCTGGCGATGGCGCTGACGCTGGATGCGCGCGCGCACCTGAACCCGGGCCTGCGCCTGCTGGTGATGTCGGCCACGCTCGACGTCGCCCGGGTCGCCCTGCTGCTGGGCCAGGCGCCGGCGATCGAAAGCGGCGGCCGGCAGTTCCCGGTGGACATCCGCTACGCGCCGGCGGCCGCGGCGGCCGAGCATGGCGCGGCGGTCGCCCAGGGCGTGCTGACGGCGCTGGCGGAGACCCGCGGCGACGTGCTGGCGTTCCTGCCCGGCGGCCGCGAGATCCGCTCGGCCCAGCGGCTGCTCGAGGCGCGGCTGGGCGCTGCGGCGCGGGTGGCGCCGCTTTACGGCGACCTGCCGGCCGCGGAGCAGGATGCCGCCTTGCGCCCGGCCGCCGACGGCCGCCGCAAGGTGATCCTGGCGACCAACATCGCGCAGACCAGCCTGACCGTGGAAGGCGTCGGCGCGGTGGTGGACGGCGGCCTGGTGCGGGTGGCGCGCTTCGACCTCGGCGCGGGGGCGGACCGGCTGGTGACGCAGCGGGTCTCGCGCGCCGCGGCCGAACAGCGCGCCGGCCGCGCCGGGCGCCTGGGGCCTGGGGTGGCCTACCGGCTGTGGAGCCGCGACCAGCAGGCGCAACTGGCGCCGCACGACACGCCGGAAATCCTCGCCGCCGACCTGTCGCGCTTCGCCCTGGAGCTGGCCGCCTGGGGCGTCGCCGATCCGGCGGCGCTGAAGCTGCCGGATGCGCCGCCGGCGGCGGGCTGGAGCTATGCCGCCGACCTGCTCAGGGCGCTGGGCGCGACCGACGCCGGCGGCCGCATCACCGCGCACGGGCGCCAGCTGGCGCGCCTGCCGGCCGCGCCGCGGGCGGCGCACATGCTGGTGGCGGCCGGCGGCCTGGGCCTGGCGGCTGAGGCGGCCTGGGTGGCCGCGGTGCTGGACGAGCGGGAATCCGGAACGGACCTGGAGCTGGCGGTGACGCAGTTCCGCGCCGGCCGCGCGGAGGCGGCGGCGCAGCGGCGGGTGGAGGACACGGTGCGGCAGCTGCAGCGGCTGGTGGACCTGCCGGCCGGGGCCCGCGGCGCGGCGTCGGCGGCGGACGGTTATTGCGCGCGCCTGGCGGCGCTGGCGTTTCCCGAGCGCGTGGCCCGGCGGCGGGCGGTGGTGCCGGGCCAGCGCGAGACCGCTTACCTGTGCGCCGACGGCGGCGAGGCGCGCCTGCCGGCCGCCGACCCGCTGGCACAGTCGCCGTGGCTGGCGATCGCCCACTGGGAGCCCGGCACTTCGCGGCGCGTGCGCCTGGCCGCGGCCATCGACGAGGACGCGCTGCTGCGCGACCAGCGCGAGCGCATCGTCGAGGCCGATGCGGTGCGCTGGGATGCGCAAGGCGAGGCCGTGGTGGCCGAGCGCCAGCGTCGCCTGGGGGCGATCGTGCTGAGTTCGCGCCCATTGCGCGAGGGCGGCGCCGCAGTGCGGCAAGCCATGCTGGACGGCGTGCGCAGCCTCGGCCTGCAGGCCCTGCCGTGGTCGCCGCAGGCCCTGCAACTGCAGGCGCGGGTGTTGAGCCTGCGGCGCTGGCGGCCCGAGGAGGACTGGCCGGATCTCAGCGAATCCGCATTGCTGGCCGGCCTGGCCGAATGGCTCGGGCCGTTCCTGGACGGCATCACGCGGCGCGAGCAGCTGGGCCGGCTGGACCTGGAAGCGATCCTGGAGCAGCGGCTGGAATACGCCGCGCGCCAGCGGCTGGCGAAGCTGGCGCCGACCCATGTCCCGGTACCCAGCGGTTCGCGCATCGCCCTGGAGTACTCGGCCGAGGGGGCGCCGCCGGTGCTGGCGGTGAAGCTGCAGGAGCTGTTCGGACTGACCCAGACACCCACCGTCAACGACGGCCGCACGCGGGTGGCGCTGCACCTGCTGTCGCCGGCGCGGCGGCCGATCCAGGTGACGCAGGACCTGGCGTCTTTCTGGGCCCGCACTTACCCGGAGGTCAGGAAGGAGCTCAAGGGCCGCTACCCCAGGCACCCCTGGCCGGACGACCCGCTGGCGGCGGCGCCGACCGCGCGGGCCAAGCCTCGCGGCGGCCACCGCTAGCGCGCCAGGGGCATCGGCTCCCGATTTTCCTTGACAAGGTCCGCCGGCGTCCAAAACAATATGTGGCTCCGCTCGCGCTTTTGGATTTTCGACGGTTCAATTTCGTAGGAGGGAGGGGTACTCAAGCGGCCAACGAGGGCAGACTGTAAATCTGCTGGCTTACGCCTACGTAGGTTCGAATCCTACCCCCTCCACCATGTTGAATCTGGCGCGCGGGTGAAGAGGGTGGGACACTTCGATGCACTTCGGAACTCAAGGGGTAGGATGAGAACCCCGGGTTCGACAAAATCGCCTGGAGCGATTTTGAACGCCGGCGCGGAAGCGGCGGCGGCCCGAAGGGCGAGGGCAGGAGGCCCGAGTAATCCTACCCCCTCCACCATGTTGAATCCGGCGCGCGGGTGAAGAGGGTGGGACGATCGCAGGGCCGGTGAAGCAGGCGGGTGTAGTTCAATGGTAGAACTCCAGCCTTCCAAGCTGGTAGCGTGGGTTCGATTCCCATCACCCGCTCCAGTTCCGCTACGGGTTCTGCGGTTCGGCAGATGAGGTCGGCAGCACCAAAGATTACGAAGCCCACCTAGCTCAGTCGGTAGAGCACACCCTTGGTAAGGGTGAGGTCGCTGGTTCGATTCCAGTGGTGGGCACCAGGTTTGCGATGCAGGTGAGGGTGCCGCAGGGTTGGTTGGGGCAGCGCGGTTCGAGGAATCGAGCCAGCGACCTCAGCGAACAAAGAATCGCATGGCGCCGGCGCAGCCGGCGCTAGTTCGATTCCAGTGGTGGGCACCATAACAGCGGTTTCCAGTTTCCAGTTTCCAGTTGCCAGTTTCCAGAGGAAACGGAAAACGGAAGCCGCCGGCATAGTCGAGATGGCGGCTGTTGCTGGAAACTGGAAACTTTTAACTGGAAACTGTCTTTCATGGCCAAAGAGAAATTCGAGCGAGTCAAGCCGCACGTTAACGTTGGGACGATCGGGCACGTGGATCACGGCAAGACGACGACGACGGCGGCGCTGACCAAGATATCGGCGGACAAGGGGTGGGGGACGTACGTTCCTT
>JADHNH010000169.1 GCA_016779605.1 Nevskia sp.
GCGCCTGCGCCAGCATGAGCCACTTGGTGCCGGCGTCGCGGAAGCGCACTTCCACCCGCGTGCGGTCGCCGTCGCCGTCGAACGACAGGATGGTGCCTTCGCCGAACTTGGCGTGGCGCACGCGCGCGCCGAGCTTGTAGCCGCCGGGGCCGGTGCTGCTGGTGGCGGCCGCGGCGCGGCTGTCGGAGCCGCCGTAGCGAGGGGCGGCCGGCCGGCTGCCGTAACCGCCGTTGCCGTGGCCGCCGGCGGAGCCGCCGTAGCCGGCGCCGCCCGAGCCGTAGGGCCGCTGCGCGGCGCTGAACGAAGGCCGCAGCAGGCCGGCGCGCGGCCGCGTTTCCACCACGCATTCGGGCGGGATGTCCTTCAGGAACATCGACGGCGCGCCGATCTGCTCCACGCCGTGGATGCGCCGCACCTCGGCGTAGCTCAGGTACAGCTGGCGGCGCGCGCGCGTGATGCCGACGTAGCACAGGCGCCGTTCCTCCTCGAGGCTGCCGTCTTCCACCGCACGCTGGTGCGGGAACAGGCCGTTCTCCATTCCGACCAGGAATACGATCGGGAATTCCAGGCCCTTGGCGGAGTGCAGCGTCATCAGCTGCACGCAGTCCTCGCCGGCGCCGGCCTGCTGCTCGCCGGCCTCCAGCGCGGCGTGGGCGAGGAAGGAATTGAGCGGGTCCAGGGCCTCGTCGTCGGCCGGCCGCTCGAAGCTGCGCGCGGCGTTGACCAGCTCCTCCAGGTTTTCCAGGCGCGACTCCGCCTGCTCGCCCTTTTCCTTCTGGTAGTGCTCGCGCAGGCCGGAGCGCGCGATGGCCAGCTCCGTCGCCTGCGACAGCGGCTGGCCCTGGCTGTCCAGCGCCAGCCGGTCGATCAGGTCGAGGAAGCCCTTGAGGTTTCCCAGGCTGCGGCCGAGCGCGGTGCCGGCGGCCTGCGCGGCCTTCCACAGCGACAGGCCCTGTTCGCGCGCGAGCTGGCGCAGGCGCTCGAGCGTGGCCGCGCCGATGCCGCGCGCCGGCGTGTTGACCGCGCGCTCGAAGCTGGCGTCGTCGTCGCGGCTGGCCACCAGCCGCAGGTAGGCCAGCGCGTCCTTGACCTCCATGCGCTCGAAGAAGCGCAGGCCGCCGTAGATGCGGTAGGGGATGCGGTTGCGGATCAGCGCTTCTTCCAGCACGCGCGACTGCGCGTTGGATCGGTACAGCACCGCCAGGTCGGTATGGCGGCAGCGCCCTTCCAGGTGCGACTTCATGCGGCCGACGACGAACTCGGCCTCGTCGTATTCGTTGAAGGCGGCGTAGAGCTGGATCGGCTCGCCTTCGCCCAGCTCGGTCCACAGGTTCTTGCCCAGGCGGCCGAGGTTCTTGGCGATGAGGCCGTTGGCGGCTTTCAGGATGGTGCCGGTGGAGCGGTAGTTCTGCTCCAGGCGCACCACCTCCACGCTCGGGAAGTCGCGCGACAGGCGCATCATGTTCTCGACTTTTGCGCCGCGCCAGGAATAGATCGAGTTGTGCGTCACCACGCCGCCGGCGACGAAGTTGTGGGTGCGCTCGATGTTGAGGTCGTAGACCGCCACGGGCGCGTCGTCGTGCACCACTTCGGTTACGGCGTCGAACGAGCCGTCGGCGGTGACGACGACCATCCCCGCGCGGATCGCCGCGGCCTTGACGAACGGCAGGGAGCGGCCGCGGCCGAGGCGGGCGCTGAACATGAAGCTGCCGCCGAGCACCTTGCGGGCGCGCTCGGCGATCTCCATCAGCTCGCCGAAGTCCTTGCGGCAGGTTTCGAAGCGCCAGCTGGCGGAGCCGGCCTTGGCCCTGCGCACCGAACAGCCCGCGGTCATCAGCGCCGCGCGCCCCGCCTCGTCGTTGCCGACGATCGAGATCCTATGCATCGGCGAGGCGCCGCGGCGGTCGCCGCACAGCGTCACCACGACGTTGCGGCGGCTGCTGTTGCGCGACTGCGGCTGGTGGTGCGGATGCGCCGGATCGAGCCGGTGGTCGCGCAGCACCCGCTCGCCGGCGCCGACCGTGTCCACACCGGCGAACACCTGCCGGATCATGGCGGCATCGTGCACGAGGCCGTTGCTGGATCCGCCCTTGCGCGGCACGAACGGCAGGGTCGGCAGGCCATACCGCAGCGACAGCAGCATTTCCGACAGCCGCGCCTCATTTTGCGTGCGATGCGTGGTCAGCACCCAGGCCGCGTCGGCATGCTCCTGCAGGCAGCGCTGCTCGTAGCCCACGCAAGGCTTGCGCTGCCCCTTCGTATAGACCTGCGAAGTGCCCAGGCGGTAGCCCACGTCGCGCTTGTGCATGAGGTAGGTGAAATAAGTCTGCGGCGTGGCGTCGAGGAGGTAGCCGGCGAAATGGGTGTGTTCGGGCGTGCTGGCCAGCTTGCGGCCGCCGCGCGTGCGCAGCTCGACCATGTCCCTGCGGCGGCCCACCGACAGCCGCTCGCCGACCCGCGCGGGCCGGAAGTCGCCGCTGCCGTAGCTGGACAGGACCAGGTCGCCGGCGGCGACGCGCTCGATCGGCTTGACCGATCCGTCGGCCATGGTGACCTCGGTGCCTGCCGCCAGGCATTGGTCGTCGTCGCCGACCGCGAACAGGATGCCGCGGTCGCCGGCCAGCACACGCAGCCACTGGTACTGCAGGGTGTTGGTGTCCTGGAACTCGTCGACCAGGATGTGGCGGAAGCGGCTGCGGTAGTGCGCCTGGATCTCGGCGTTGTCGCGGCACAGCTCGAAGGCGCGCAGCAGCAGCTCGGCGAAGTCGACCAGTCCGTTGGTCTCGCACTGCTGCTGGTAGGCGGTGTACACGCGCACCAGCTGGCGCTGGGCGAAGTCGCCCTGGTCCTGCAGCGCCTGCGGGCGCACGCCTTCGTCCTTCTGCGCGTTGATGAAGGCGGTGACCTGCTTGGGCGGCCACTTGTCGTCCGGCAGCTCGAGGTTGCGCAGCACGCGCTTGACCAGGCGCTGCTGGTCGTCGGCGTCGAGGATCTGGAAGTTCTGCGGCAGCCGCGCCTGGCTCCAGTGCAGGCGCAGCATGCGGTGGGCGATGCCGTGGAAGGTGCCGACCCACATGGCGCGCACCGGCACGTTGATCAGCTGCTCGATGCGGCCGCGCATCTCCGCCGCCGCCTTGTTGGTAAAGGTCACCGCCAGGATCGAGTGCGGCGAGATGTTCTCCACCGCCACCAGCCAGGCAATGCGGTGGGTCAGCACGCGGGTCTTGCCCGAGCCGGCGCCGGCCAGCACCAGGCGGTGGTCCGGCGGCGCGGTCACCGCTTCCTTCTGCGCCGGATTGAGGGTGGAGACGAGCTGCAGGAGCTGCGGATCGGGGGCGTCGAATTGCATGGAGCATTTTACCGCCGATGGCCCGCCCCGGCGCCGGCGGCGCGCGTCACTGGCCGCGCACGAGCAGCCGCTTGCGCAGGTTGACATTGATGACTTCGACGGCGCTGGAAAACGCCATGGCGAAGTAGATATAGCCCTTGGGCACGTGGAAATCCAGGCTGTCGGCGACCAGCGCCATGCCGATCAGGATGAGGAACGACAGCGCCAGGGTGCGCAGGGTCGGATGCCGCTCGACCAGGCCTGCCACCGCGCCGGCGAAGAACATCATCACCACCACCGAGGCGACGATCGCTGCGACCATCACCGGCAGCACGCGGGTCATGCCCACGGCGGTGATCACCGAGTCCAGCGAGAACACGATGTCGAGCAGCATGATCTGCACGATGACGGCGGCGAAGCGCGCGCCCGGGCGCGGCGCATCGCCGGCCTTGGCGTGGTGGCCTTCGAGCTGCTCGTGGATTTCCAGCGTGCTCTTGGTCATCAGGAACAGGCCGCCCAGCAGCAGCACGAAATCGCGGCCGGACAGCGCCACGCCGAACACCGTCACCCAGGTCGCGGTCAGCCGCGCCAGGTAGGCCAGCGACACCAGCAGCAGGATGCGCGTGAGCATGGCGCCGGCCAGGCCCCAGATGCGCGCCCGCGCGCGCTGGTGCTCGGGCAGCTTGCCGGCGGTGATGGTCAGGAAAATGATGTTGTCCACGCCCAGGACGATTTCCAGTCCGGCGAGGGTGACGAACGCAGCCAGGATTTCGGGGTTGAATACCGATTGCATGGGTCGGAAGTGTAAGGCAAGCGAAAGCCATCATACCGGCACCTTTGCCGCGACACCGGGACATCCATCGCACTGTCATATCCGCGGCCGATAATTCCGCATTTGCCGGCGGCGGACGAGGAAGCCGATGCGGATTGCCTACGGGGTGATGGGCTACGGGCGCGGCCATGCCATGCGCTCCGGGGCGGTGCTGCCGGCGCTGCTGGCGGAGCACGAGGTGACCGTTTTCGCCGGCGGCGACGCCTACGAGGTGCTGGCGCCGCGCTTCCCGACCGTGCGCATCCCCACCATCGGCTACGTCTACAACGCGCGCGGCGGCCATTCGATCCCGCGCACGGTGTCGCGCAACCTGTCGCCGATGGGCGACCTGCTGCTCGGCGGCGCCGGCTCGGACCTGGTCGAGCGCGAAATGCGGCAGCGCGGCGTGGAGCTGGTGATCTCCGATTCGGAGGCCTGGACCCACCGCGCGGCGCGCAAGCTGGGACTGCCGCGCATCAGCTTCGACCACATCGGCATCATCGCCTACTGCAAGCCGCACTTTCCCGCCGACCTGCGCCTGCTGGGCTTGCGCGACGCGCTGGCCTACCGCGCGCTGATGGGCATTCCCGAGCGCATCCTGATCGTCAGCTTCTACCCGGCCGAGCCGGCCTATCCGAACGCCAAGGTGGTCGGCCCGATGCTGCGCGAGGAGGTGCTCAAGGCCCGGGCCACCGCGCAGGAAGGCGACTACCTGCTGGCCTACTTCAACAAGGGCGAGCACCAGTACCTGCCGCACATCGACCGTGCGCTGCGCCTGCTGGACCTGCCGGTGGTGGTCTACGGCACCCCCTACCGCGGCAAGGTCGACAACCTCGAGTTCCGCGCGCCCGGCAACGAGCCGTTCCTCAACGACCTGGCGCGCTGCAAGGCGGTGCTGTCGACCGCCGGCAACCAGCTCATCGGCGAGGCGATCCATTTCGGCAAGCCGTTCCTGGCCCTGCCGGAGCACGCCTTCGAGCAGCGGCTCAACGCCTACATGATCGAGCGCATGGGCGTGGGCATGCGCGCCGACCGCGCGCGCCTGACGCCCAGCGACATCGACCGCTTCCTCGGCAACTACGACTACTACCGCTCGAACATGCGCGAGCACGCGCGCGACGGCCGCGCCGAGGCCACTGCTACGCTGCAGCGCTTCATCGGCGAGCTCGGCGGCGAGCGGCGCCCGGCGCGCAGCCGGCGCAAGCGCGCGCGCCGCGGCACCCAGGCCGCCGGCGACGAGGGCGTTCCGGCCTGAGCAGGCCGCTGCCGGGCGCGATTGTCGGGCGCGGCATCGCCAATCGAGTCGCCAGAACCGGTCCTAGTGGCCGCGCTCGACCGTGTACAGGATGTCGCCGCCGCTGGCGGTGCCCGACTCGGTCTGCAGCTTGAAGCCGTGGCCGAGGTCGTACAGCATGCGGAACGTCTGGCCCGGCTGGAACAGGCTGACGCCATAGCTGACGAACAGCTTGGGCGTGAGGTACTTGCCCAGGGTGAGCTGGGCGGCCCGGCTGGCGGGGCCGGTGGGGCCGGCCTGCGCCGCCTGCGAGCCGGCGATGGCCGCCGCGTTGGCGGTGACGTCGGAGCCCCCGGCCGGGGCGGCGCCCACCGACACCTGGTCCAGCCCGATGCCCTTGCCGATCTTCTGCACGAGGTAATCGCTGCCCGATAATCCCAGCGACAGCGCCGCCTGCGACACCATGCTGCGGTCGGACGTGGAGGTCTGGTCCAGCGCCCGGCCGAGCACCAGCCACGACAGCTGCTGCTCGCGCGCCATCGGCGGGTCGGAGTCGAGGCTCAGCTCCGGCTTGTCCAGCGTCCCGCGCACGCGCACGCCGACGGTGACGTCGGACTGCGGGTGGCGGGTGGCGTAGAGATCCACCGCCGGCCGCGTCACCGGCCCGCCGTCGAAGATCAGCCGGCCGGTCTCGATCTTGAGATCCTGTCCGTATGCGCTGTAGCGGCCTTCGGCGACGCGCAGCTCGCCCTGCGCCAGGGTCAGGCGCTGCGGCTCGTCGGTGAGCGTGACCGCGCCGGTCATGCGCGCGGTGAGGCCGTAGCCGGTGAAATTCACCGCGTCGCCCAGGCGCATCTGCACCGTGCTGAACAGCTGCAGCGGCGGCCCCGCCGGTTCCGGCTCGGCGCCGACGATGACCTGGTCGCCGCTGACCTTGACGCCGTTGTCGCCGAAGCCGTGCGGGGTGATCTGCGCCTTGGGCACGGTGAAGGTGCCGTCCACGTGGATCACGCCCTGCTCGGCCAGCAGGTGCAGGTCCGGGGTGATCCAGATATGCGCATCCGGCGTGGCCATGGCCTGGAAGCCGTCGCCGCGCAGGCGCAGGTCGGCGCTCGGCGGCGCCACCGCGGGATCCACGCTGCCGTCGATCGACAGCGAGCCGCCGCCGGACTGCATCGAGCCGCTCAGCAGCAGCGGCCCGCGGCCGTTGCCGGACAGGCGCAGCTGCACGTCGTGCACGTCGATCGACGGCGTCACCAGGCGCGCGCGGCCGTCGCCGAGCGCGATCTCGCCGCCCAGCCTGGGCAGGCCGACGCTGCCGCCGAACTGCAGCGCGCCGCCGGCTTTGCCGCCGGCGTTCTGCAGCTCCGGCACCAGGGTGGTGACGAAGGCGAGGTCGGGAATCTCCACGTGCAGCGCGCCGGACAGCGCGCGTGAATCGAAGTCGGCGGCGGGGGCTGCGCTCAGGTCGGCACCGACGGTGCCCTGCGGCGTGCGCAGGTCCAGCAGCAGGCGCAGGCGGTTGTCGTCGTCGCTGGCGGTGATGCTGCTCGGCAGCACCACCAGCGGCGGCGCATCGCCGAGCTGCACGCGCAGGCCCTGCAGGGCGAGCTTGCCGTCCATCGCGGCGACGTCGCCGTGCGCGATCTCGATGCTGCCGGCACCGGCCACCTCGCCCTGCAGCGCATAGCGCGGCGGCAGCAGCGGCGCGAGGCTGGCCAGCAGCAGGCGGTCGAGGTTCCACGACAGGCGCAGGCCCTGGCGCATGACGTTTTCCTCCAGCCGCAGGCAGGCGCGCCCGCTGCCGCCCGACAGGCAGGCCGGCTCCAGGCTCTGACGCTGCGCGCCGAGCAGCAGGCCGGCCGGCTTTTCCAGCGCCCAGGCCGGCAGCCCGGACGGTGCGATCTTCAGGTCGCTGAGCTGGCCGCCCCATTCGCGGCGGGCGCGGTCGTAGCCGCCGTCGAAGGCCAGGGCGGCGCTGCCGCGCTCGGTGTCGGCGTGCAGCTCGGC
>JADHNH010000032.1 GCA_016779605.1 Nevskia sp.
AGGCCATGCAGCCCCAGGCCGGCCGAGCGCACGAACAGGCCGGCCAGCGGGATCAGCACCAGCAGCGACAGGTAGCTCAGCGTGAAGCCCATCGCCAGGCCGAAGCCCGGCAGCACCGAACGCGCGGTGCGCGCTGGCGGCGGCGGCGTGTCAACGGCGACAGCGCTCATGCGAAGTCCAGTTCGGCGGCGGTATAGGTCTTCTGCTGCGGCTGCGGCGCCGGTTCCAGCACCAGGTGCCGGCGATCGATCCAGCGCGTGTTGGACAGCCACAGGTCTTCGAACACCACGCCGTGGCGGTGGTTGAAGAAGATCCAGCGCCGCGCCTGCGTGTCCAGCACCGCGACCTTGTTTTCCGGGGTCAGGCCCGCCTCGACCAGGGTGAGAAAGCTCGGGTGGGCCAGCAGGTCCGGCCAGTTGGCGGCCAGCGGGCGCAGCAGGTCCACGGCGAAGTGCCAGCTGTCCGAGCGGCCCGCCACGCGCGAGCGCAGGCGCAAAGTGCCGTTGTGCATCAGGTAGAAGCGATCGCTCACCTTGATCGGGTGGGTGTTGTCGACCGCATCCGAGCCGCGCGTGCGCAGGCGCAGGTGCAGGCACAGCTCGGCGTCCTTCAAGGCCCGCATGCGCTTGTCGATGCGCGCGGCGTCGACCTCGGCGTAGCGCTCGACCAGCAGCTCGCCGCCGGCCTGGAAGCCCATCAGGCCCCAGCCGTCGCGGTTGAAGGCGGCGGCCGCGTCGATCAGTTCGCGCGGCACGCGAACGCCGGCGGGCTTGTGCAGGATCAGGCACATGGGGTGGCTCCGGTGGCGGTGAGGTTCAGGTGATGGTCAATCGAGCCGCGCCACCAGCACGTCGGTGGCCTTGATCAGCGCCAGCGCGGTATCGCCCTCGCGCAAGGGCAGGCGGTCCACCGAGCTGGTGCTGACCACCGCCGAGATGATTCCCGAGGAGGTTTCGATCTCCACCTCGGACACCACCGAGCCGCGGCGGATGTGGATCACGGTGCCGCGCAGCTGGTTGCGCGTATTGACTGCGGTGATGGACATGGCGGTTCCCGTAATCCCTCGTAATTCCCGTATGCCTACCTGGCGGTCTGCGTCTGGTAGATCTGGTCGAACACGCCGCCGTCGCCGAAGAATTTCGGCTGCGCCGTGCGCCAGCCGCCGAAACGGGCGATGGTCACCAGGTCCAGCTTGGGAAAGTCGCCGGCGTGCTCGGCGGCCACCTTGGGGTCGAGCGGGCGGTAATGGTTGGCGGCGATGATCTCCTGCGCTTCGGGCGTGTACAGGTAGCGCAGGTAGGCTTCCGCCACCTTGGCGGTGCCATGCTTGGCGGCGTTCTTGTCCACCACCGCCACCGGCGGCTGCGCCAGGATCGAGATCGACGGCGGCACGATGTCGAACTTGTCGGCGCCGAACTCGTTGATCGCCAGGTAGGCCTCGTTTTCCCAGGTGATCAGCACGTCGCCCTGGCCGCGCTGGGCGAAGGTGGTGGTGGAGCCGCGCGCGCCCGAGTCCAATGTCGGCACGTTGCGGTACAGCGCGGTGATGAATTCGCGCGCCTTGGCGTCGTCGTCCTTGTACTTCTTCAGGGCGAAGGCGTAGGCCGCCAGGAAATTCCAGCGCGCGCCGGCCGAGGTCTTCGGGTTGGGCGTGATCACCGCCACGCCCGGCCGCACCAGGTCGTCCCAGTCCTTGATCTGCTTGGGGTTGCCCTTGCGCACCAGCAGCACGATGGTGGAGTTGTACGGCGTGCTGTCGCCCGGCAGGCGCGACTGCCAGTTGTCGGGCACCAGGTCGCCGTTGTCGTGCAGCGCGTCGATGTCCGAGGCGATGCCCAGGGTGGCGACGTCGGCCTCGAGGCCGTCGATGATCGCCCGCGCCTGCTTGGACGAGCCGCCGTGCGACTGCTTGATGGTCAGGGTCTCGCCGGTCCTGGCCTTCCACTGCTCGGCGAACTTCGCGTTGATCTGCTGGTACAGCTCGCGGGTCGGGTCGTAGGAGACGTTCAGCAGCTCGGCCGGGAAGGCGAGCGCGGGAACCACGGCGGCGGCGGCAAACAGCGTGGCGGCGAACTTGGTGCGGCGTGACATGGCAAGCATTCCCTCCCTGATGGAGGCGCTATCTTGCGAGTCGCCGGTTATTTTGAAAAAGAATAATGAGGTCGTTGAATAGGCCGCGCAGGAATATCAGACGACCTCGCTCCAATCGAATTTCAGTGCCGCGCCGTCCACCGCGCCCAGACGCAGATCGGCGCCCGGGTCGAGGCCGAGGCTTAGCACGGCGAGCAAGGCATATCCACCCTGCGCGTCCGGCGCGGCTTCGACGATGCTGCCCACCGGCTGGCCGTCGCCGCCCGCGGCATGCACCGGCATCCCCGCCGCGGGCTCGCCGGCCGCGCAATGCCCGCCGAACATGCGCCGCTTGAGGTTGCCCAGGTAGTGCAGGCGCGCCACGATTTCCTGGCCCGGGTAGCAGCCCTTGGTGAAGCTGATCGCGCCGAGGCGGTCGAGGTTGAGCATCTGCGGGACGAACTGGTCCGCGGTGGCCGGCCGAATCGACGGCAGGCCCGCGCCGATGTCCAGCAGCCGCCAGGCTGCGCTGCCGGCCGGGCGTGCGTGCGCGCTGCATGCCGCCCACAGCGCCGCCAGCCGTTCGCCGGGGCCATGCACGCTGTAGCGCGGCACGGCGCCGGGGCGGCGCATCACCAGCACCTCGCCGTCGCGCGCGCAGCCCCAGTCCGACGGCGGCACCGGCAGCCCGGCGGCGCCGAGCAGGCCGGCGGCGCCCGCGCCGGCCAGGCCCAGCGCCGGCAGCGCGCCGCTGGCGTCGTCCAGGCTCAGCTTGGAGCGCAGCACGTACATGCGCAGGCGCTTGAGCGCCGCGGCCAGCAACTCGCGGCGCAGCTCCAGGACGATGGCGTCGCCGGCGCGGAACAGCGTGAACAGTGCCAGCACGCGGCCCTTGGGGCTGCTGTAGCTGGACAGCTGGGCGGCGTCGGCGGTCAGCGCGCGCACGTCGCCGCTGAGCTGGTTCTGCAGGAACGTTTCGGCGTCGGCGCCGCTGGCGCGGATCGCGCCGAGCTGGGTCAGCGGTACGATCACGTCGCCGGACAAGGCGGCCGCGGCCTCGGCGCGCGCATCGCCGAACCTGCATTCGCCCTGCGCGTCGACGGCGCTTCCCGCCGCTCCCGGCCAGGCGATATCGTCCGAAGCTGGAATTTTCGTTGCCATGCCGGTGGGAATTTTGTCACACTATCGCGGATAGACAGCCCCATGCATCCCACTTCTCCAACCACCCCCGCGCCTGAGCCTCCGGTCAGGAAGCATCGCCCCGCAACGAACGCGGCCGGCGATTCCTCCGCAGCCGTGCCGCTGGCGGCGATCCTCGCCGCGGCGCCCGTCCCCGAAACGGTCCCCGGGATCGTTCCCGAGATCGGCGGACGCAAGGATGGCACCGATCCGACACGCTTCGGCGACTGGGAGAAGAACGGCCGGTGCATCGACTTCTGAATGCGCTGGCCGGCAACGTATAACGACCCCAAGGAGTGCAGCCCATGACCGCCAAGCCGAGTCCCGGTTCCAATGCCTCGCGCCCGCTGTCGCCGTTCATGCTCGGGCAGTACTACCGCTTCCAGATCAGCTCGGTGCTCTCGTTCGGCCACCGCCTCACCGGCATGGCGCTGTCGTTCGGCACGCTGTTCCTGGCCGCCTGGGTGATGTCGGCCGCGGCCGGCCAGGATGCCTTCGACCAGTTCTCGGCCTGCGCGCGCAGCCCGGTCGGCCTGTTCCTGCTGCTCGGCTGGAGCTGGTCGCTGCTCTACCACCTGTGCAATGGCGTACGCCACCTGGTGTGGGATGCGGGCTACGCCTTCGAGAAGAAAAACGTCGACGCCGGCGGCTGGATCGTGGTGGTGGCGTCGCTGCTGCTGACCGCGGCGGTGTGGGTCGCGGCGTACGTTTGATGGAATTCCGCTGGTTGACGCCGGCCGCTCGCGGCCAGGCCATCCGAACAAACTTGGGAGATCGATCATGAGTCTGCGCTCACCGTTGTCGCAGGCGCGCGGCCTGGGCTCGGCCAAGGAAGGCGTGGGCCACTGGTGGGCCCAGCGCCTCACCGCCCTGGCGCTGGTGCCGCTGTCGCTGTGGTTCGTGTTCAGCGTCGCGCACTACCGCATCGCCGACTACGCCACCATGGTCGCCTGGCTGCACAACCCCTATGTCGCCGTCGCCCTGGTGCTGTATTTCGTGGCCCTGTTTTACCACTCCGCGCTGGGCGTGCAGGTGATCGTGGAGGACTACGTCGCCAACGAGGCGCTCAAGCTGAGCGCCATCGTGCTGGTCAAGTTCGCCCATTTCGCGCTCGGCGCCGCGGCGATTTTCGCCGTGCTAAAAATCGCTTTCGGAGCCTGACCATGGCAGCCGCATACCCAATCGTCCACCATGAATACGACGTCGTCGTGGTCGGCGCCGGCGGCGCCGGCCTGCGCGCCACCGTCGGCCTGGCCCAGGCCGGCCTGAAGACCGCCAACCTGACCAAGGTGTTCCCGACACGCAGCCACACCGTGGCGGCGCAGGGCGGCATCTCGGCGGCGCTGGCCAACATGGGCGAGGACGACTGGCGCTGGCACATGTACGACACCGTCAAAGGCTCGGACTGGCTCGGCGACCAGGACGCCATCCAGTTCATGTGCCGCGAGGCGCCGCAGGCGGTGATCGAGCTGGAGCACTGGGGCGTGCCGTTCTCGCGCACCCCCGCGGGCCGCATCTACCAGCGCCCGTTCGGCGGCATGACCACGCGCTTCGGCGAAGGCACCGCGCACCGCACCTGCGCCGCCGCCGACCGCACCGGCCACGCCATGCTGCACGCCATGTACCAGCAGTCGCTGAAGGCGCGCGGCGAGTTCTTCATCGAATTCTTCGCCGTCGACCTGCTCACCGACGCCGACGGCTCGGTGCACGGCGTGCTGGCCTGGGACCTGTCCACCGGCGAGCTGCACCGCTTCCGCGCGCAGATGGTGATCCTGGCTACCGGCGGCTACGGCCGCGCCTATTTCAGCGCTACCTCCGCGCACACCTGCACCGGCGACGGCGGCGGCATGGCGCTGCGCGCCGGCATCCCGCTGCAGGACATGGAGTTCGTGCAGTTCCATCCCACCGGCATCTACGGCGCCGGCTGCCTGATCACCGAGGGCGCGCGCGGCGAGGGCGGCTACCTCACCAATTCCAAGGGCGAGCGCTTCATGGAGCGCTACGCGCCCAACGCCAAGGACCTGGCCAGCCGCGACGTGGTGTCGCGCTCGATGACCATCGAGATTCGCGAGGGCCGCGGCGTCGGCGAGCACGCCGACCACATCCACCTGCACCTGGAGCACCTGGGCCCCGAAGTGCTGCACAAGCGCCTGCCGGGCATCTCCGAGTCGGCGCGTATCTTCTCCGGCGTGGACGTCACCAAGGAGCCGATCCCGGTGCTGCCCACGGTGCACTACAACATGGGCGGCGTGCCGGCCAACGTGCACGGCGAGGTGGTGACCTGCACCGACGGCGCCACCGACAACGTGATCCCGGGCCTGATGGCGGTGGGCGAGGCCGCCTGCGTATCGGTGCACGGCGCCAACCGCCTGGGTTCGAATTCGCTGCTCGACCTGGTGGTGTTCGGCCGCGCCGCGGCGGAGCGCTGCGCGGCGGTGGTCAAGCCGGGCGGCAAGCACAAGACCATCGCCAAGGAATCCGAGGAGCGCGCGCTGGCGCGCTTCGACGGCCTGCGCCATGCCAAGAAAGGCAGCCTGCCCACCGCCAAGGTGCGCCTGGCGATGCAGAAGACCATGCAGAACCACGCCGCCGTGTTCCGCACCGGCGAGACGCTCGACTCCGGCATGGTGCAGCTGAAGAAGGACATCGAGGCGTTCCGCGAGGTGCAGGTGGCGGATGCCTCGCTGGTGTGGAACTCCGACCTGATGGAGACGCTGGAGCTGGACAACCTGCTGGGCCAGGCGCTGGTGACCATGGCTTCCGCGCAGAACCGCAAGGAGTCGCGCGGCGCGCACGCGCGCGAGGACTTCCCGGACCGCGACGACACCAACTGGCACAAGCACACCCTGGCCTGGCGCAGCGCCGAGACCGAGGTCAAGCTCGGCTACCGGCCGGTGCACATGTTCACGCTGGACGACGAAGCCCAGGTGATTCCGCTGAAAAAGAGGACGTACTGATACCGTCGGGAATCGGGAATGGAGAATCGGGAATCGTGAAAAGCGCCGGCGGCCGACATCGCGCCCGGCTTTGACGATTCCCGATTCCCGTCTACCGATTCCCGGCTTTTACGGAGTAAAAGCAGATGGCCCAGATCACGCTGCCGAAGAATTCGAAGATCGACAAGGCTGCCGGCAAGACCTACAAGGCGCCGGCCGGGGCGAAGAACGTCCGCGTCTTCAAGATCTACCGTTACGACCCGGACACCGGCGCCAACCCGCGCGTGGACACCTACGAGGTGGACATGGATACCTGCGGGCCGATGGTGCTGGACGCGCTGATCAAGATCAAGAACGAGATCGACGCCACGCTGACCTTCCGCCGCTCCTGCCGCGAAGGCATTTGCGGATCGTGCGCGATGAACATCGACGGCACCAACACCCTGGCGTGCCTGAAGGGCTGCGGCGACGTCAAGGGCGAGGTCAAGGTCTACCCGCTGCCGCACATGCCGGTGGTCAAGGACCTGGTGCCGGACCTGACCCATTTCTACGCGCAGTACGCCTCCATCGAGCCCTGGCTGAAGACCGACAGCCCGGCGCCCTCGCGCGAGCGGCTGCAGTCGGAAGAGGACCGCGCCAAGCTCGACGGCCTCTACGAGTGCATCCTGTGCGCCTGCTGCACGACCAGCTGCCCGAGCTACTGGTGGAACGGCGACCGCTACCTCGGCCCCGCCGTGCTGATGGCGGCCTACCGCTGGCTGGTGGACTCGCGCGACGAAGCCACCGGCGAGCGCCTGGACCAGCTCGAGGATCCGTTCAAGCTGTACCGCTGCCATACCATCCTCAACTGCTCGCGCACCTGCCCTAAGGACCTCAACCCGGCCAAGGCGATCGCCGAGACCAAGAAGATGCTGGTGGAGCGTAAGGGCTGAAGACGATGCCCCGGCCCGCCGCGCCCCAGCCGCGGGCCTTCGTGGCTGCCAGGCCGGTGCAGGCGCATTGATGGTGGAACGCCAGCGCCTGCGCATGCGCTGCCGCCGCGGCATGCGCGAGCTCGACGTGCTGCTCGAGCGCTACCTGGCGCGGCAGTACGACGCCGCGCCGCCGGCCGAGCAGCAGGCGTTCCAGCGCCTGCTGGAGCGCGAAGACCCGGAGCTGTGGGCCTGGGTGCTCGGCCAGTCCGAGCCGCCGCCAGATCTTGCCGATGTCCTCAGCCGCCTCCGGCGCCACGCTTGACCTGCGTCTGCGCGCCTCGGCGCGCGCCCTGCGCTGGCTGGTGGCCCTGCATGCCGGCGCCATCCTGCTGACCCTGGCCGCGCGGCCGCCGCACTGGGCGGGGCTGGGCATGGCGATCCTGTTCGCGGCGAGCTGGGCCTCGCTGCGCCGCCATCCCGCCTTCGGCTACGGGCCGCGCGCCCTGGCCCGGCTGGTGCGCCATCCCGACGGCAATTGGACGCTGGAGAACGCCGCGGGTGCGCAGGACGGAGCCGAGCTGCTCGGCAGCAGTGCCGTGCTGGGCGAGCTCATCGTTCTCAACTTCCGCCTGAAGAGCGGCGCGCGGCGCAGCCGGGTGCTGCTGGGCGACGAAACCGACGCGGAATCCTTGCGGCGGCTGCGTGCCCGCCTGCTGGCCTGAGCGCCTAAGGAATATCTCTGAATAAGTCCGTCCTGGACTTATTCCGAAGACGGCGGTCGAAAAGTGTGATTTTCAACGGCCTTCCATTTCAATGGCTTGTGCCATTGAAAGTGGTTGGGCCAGCCGTGGCCCAAACGGGAAGCTCCGGGAAGCTCTGAAAAATCAGAGCTTCCCTACAGCCCGAACTGGGATGCCACGAAACCGTCCCAGGCACGATCGGACATCATCCGGCGCATGGTCATCAGCAGTCTTGCCGACGGCGTCACCGTGTAGCGGGCGCGCGGATGGCGCGCGCTCAAGGCACGCTCGATCACCTTGGCCACCGCGTCCGGCTCGCCGCCCAGGCGCGCCAGCGGGCCCTTCTCGTAGGCTTCCTGCGTGGCCTGTCCCACGCGCCGGTTGAACTCGGCGTAGGGGCCGGCGGCGTCGGCGCCGTCCAGCGCGGCCAGCGCCGCCTTGTCGAACGCGGTGCGGATCAGCCCCGGCTGCACCACCACCACCTGCACGCCGAACCGCTTCACCTCCACGCGCAGCGCGTCGCTCAGCGCTTCGAGCGCGTACTTGCTGGCGTGGTACCAGCCGCCGCCGGGGAAAGTGAGGGTGCCGCCCATCGAGCTGATGTTGACGATGCGGCCGTGGCCGCATGCACGCATGCCGGGCAGCACCAGCTGGGTCAGCCGCATCAGCCCGAACACGTTGGTCTCGAACTGCGCGCGCGCCTGCGCCGGCGTGACCGATTCCACCGCGCCGCTCTGGCTGTAGCCGGCGTTGTTGACCAGCGCGTCGATGCCGCCGGCCTGCGACTGCACCGCGTCCACCGCCGCCTGCATCGAGGCTTCGTCGGTCACGTCCAGCGCCAGGGTCTTGCAGCCGCGCTGGCGCAAATGCTCCAGGCTCTGCGCCTTGCGCGCGCTGGCGAACACGTTCCAGCCGGCCTGGGCCAGCCGCTCGGCGGTGGCCTGGCCGATGCCGCTGGAGCAGCCGGTGATGAGCACGGTGCGGGTGTTGGGGTCGGTGGCCATGCTGTGATGTCTCCTCGTCGAAGGTGGGGTATCAAATATAGGTTATCATTGATAGGGTGACATTATTAAGTCAAGCGCCCACAAATGCAAGCCGGTAAACTGAATACCGATAACTTATCTGCAGGAGACGCTATCCGCATGCCCAAGACCGCCGAAGCCACCCGCCGCGGCAGCCGCCAAGCCAAGGGCGAGGGGTACCGCACGCGCGCGGCCATCCTGCAGGCGGCCAGGGCCTTGTTCTCGGAAGTCGGCTTCGAGGCGACCACCGTCCGGCGCATCGCCGAACGGGTCGGCATCACCTCGACCACCCTGTATTTCCATTTTCCGGACCGGCTGGCGATCTTCTACGAGCTGTGCGAGGCGGCGCTCGGCGAGCTGGTGGCGCGCATGCGCGAACACGCGGCGTCGATTGCCGACCCGGAGGCGCGGCTGCGCGCCCTGATCGGCGATTACCTCGCCTTCGGCCTGGACCACCCGCACGAATACGAGCTGTTGTTCATGACCAAGCCGCTGCCGAAGAATTACTGTGCGCCGGCGCAGGAAGGCACGGGCCCGACCGCGTCTGCGGAGCTGGAACGCATCTTCCTGGACGCGGTCGCCGCGTGCTGCGGCGCGGCGCCGGATGCGCCGGACGTGGACAACCTCGCGCACCTGGCCTGGATGTGCGGGCATGGCCTGGTGGCGCTGTCGATCTCGCACCCGGAGATCGAATGGGAGGCGCGCGAGCGCCGCATCGCGCTGATGACCGACATGATCGTGCGCGGCCTGCGCGGCTTGACCGCGCCGGCGGCCTGAACGCGCGGCGCCGGTACTGCTAATCTTTCCAGGCTTAATACAAATCTCCGGAGGAGACGATCATGGCTGACTCATCGGCGGCGCCCGCGGGCGTTCCCAGCGCGGCGCATCGCGGCGAAAGCGAGCTGCCGTTCGTGACGTTCATGCCCGGCGTGGACCTGCAGGCGCTGCAGATCGACGTCGAGGCCGGCCTGTGGGTGGTGCGCACGCGCTTCGCCGCCGGCATCACCCTGCCGCGCCACAAGCACACCGGCGAGGTGTTCGCGGTGACCAAGTCGGGCTCCTGGCGCTACCTGGAATACCCGGAAGTGAATACCGCCGGCTCCTACCTGTACGAGCCGGCCGGCTCGGTGCATACCCTGCACGTGCCGGCGTCGAACAAGGAAGTGACCGACGTGTGGTTCGCCATCCGCGGCGCCAACCTCAACCTCGACGAGAAAGGCAACGTCGCCAGCGTGTGGGACGCGCAATACATCCTGGACACCTATCTGGCGCTGTGCGAGCAAGCCGGGCACCCGCGGCCGAACGTCATCCGCGGCTGAGACCGGGCGAACGCGGGCGGCGCGGAGAACCGCGCCGCCCCGGCCTCTGCGGCGTCGGGCATCGATGTCCGAAAACGGCGAGACAGGCATCCGCCGCATGACTAGACTGCAGCCATGCACCTGGATTCCGAGCTCTGTTACCGCAGCCTGACCGCGCGCGACGCGCGCTTCGACGGTCAGTTCTTCGTCGGCGTCACCAGCACCGGAATTTACTGCCGGCCGGTATGTCCCGCGCGCACGCCGCGGCAGGACCGCTGCCGCTTCTTCGCCAACGCGGCGTCGGCCGAGCATGAAGGCTACCGGCCCTGCCTGCGCTGCCGGCCGGAGCTGGCGCCGGGGCGTGCGCCGGTCGACTCGGTGGGGCGCCTGGCCGCCGCGGCGGTGGCGCGCATCGAGGCCGGCGCGCTCAACGAGGACGGCATCGACGCGCTGGCGGCCGAGCTTGGCATCGGCAGCCGCCAGCTGCGGCGCGCCATCGAGCGCGAATACGGCGTGGCGCCGGTCGAGCTGGCGCAGACGCAAAGGCTGCTGCTGGCCAAGCGCCTGCTGACCGACACCGACGTGAAGGTGGCGGACGTCGCGTTCGCCAGCGGCTTTTCCAGCCTGCGGCGCTTCAACCACCTGTTCCGCTCGCGCTACGGCTTGAGCCCCACGGGCCTGCGGCGCCGGCAGGCGCCGGCATCGGCGCCCGGCGCGCTGCGGCTGAAGCTCGCCTACCGGCCGCCGCTGGACTGGGACACGCTTGCGGGGTTCCTGGCCGGGCGCGGCGCGCCGGGCGTGGAATACGTCGACGGCCGCCGCTACCTGCGCAGCGTGCACATCGGCGCCTGCAAGGGCTGGTTTGCCGCCGAGCCTTTGGCCGGCGAGTCCGCGCTGCGCATCGACGCCTCGTTGTCGCTGCTGCCGGTGCTCACCGTGCTGCTGGCGCGCCTGCGCCACCTGTTCGACCTCGACGCCAACCCGCAGGCAGTGGCCGAGCACCTGGGCCGCGACCCGCGCCTGCGTGAGTCCTGCCTGCGCAATCCCGGGCTGCGCGTGCCCGGCGCCTTCGACGCCTTCGAGCTGGCGCTGCGCGCGGTGCTGGGCCAGCAGGTCACGGTGAAGGCCGCCTCGACCATCTACGGCCGCTTCGCGCGCGCCTTCGGCGAGCCGCTGCCGGAGCCCTACGGGCTGCTGACGCAGACCGGCCCGGATCCGCAGCGCATCGCCGCGGCCGGGATCGACCAGCTCGCCGGCCTGGGCATTCCCGGCAAGCGCGCCGAAACCGTGCGCGGGCTGGCGCGCGCCCACTGCGAAGGGCGCCTGCGCCTGCATCCCGGCGCCGACCCCGAGGCGACACAGGCGCAGCTGGTGGCGCTGCCCGGCATCGGCCCCTGGACCGCGCAATACGTCGCGATGCGCGTGCTGCGCGATCCGGACGGATTTCCTGCCGCGGACTTAGGCGTACTGCGCGCCCTGGGCGTGGCCAAGCCGGGCGAGGCACTGGCGATCGCGGAAGGATGGCGGCCGTGGCGGGCGTACGCGGTGATGCACTTGTGGCGGTCCTATTCGGGGGGATGATGATCGGTCCGCAAATGAACGCCAATAAACGCCAATGAAAAGCCGACGTTCCTTCGGATTGTCATTCCGAGCGCAGCGAGGAATCTGGCCGCAGCGCGCTTCGAGGGGGTCGTTGCATCTGCTCCCCAGTGTCATGAATTAAACCACCGCCATTCATCGTCCGCTTTTATTCGGATCTATTCGCGCCAATTGGCGTTCATTTGCGGACCATTTTCCTGACTCAACATGAACGAAAAACTTGCGAGCACCTATTACAGCCTGCTGCCCAGCCCGATCGGCGATCTGCTGCTGCTGTCCGACGGCGAGCACCTCACCGGCCTGTACATGCGCAACCCGCGCGTCGCCGACGGCTGCAAGCGCGACGATGCCGGCCTGGCGCCGGCGCGGGCGGAGCTGCGCGCGTATTTCGCCGGCGAGCTGCGCGAGTTCGCGGTGCCGTACGCGCTGGCGGGCACGCCGTTCCAGCGGCGCGTGTGGAGCGAGCTGGCGCGCATTCCCTATGGCACGACGATCAGCTACGGTGAATTGGCACGGCGGCTGGGCGACCCCAAGGCGTCGCGCGCGGTGGGCCTGGCCAACGGCCGCAACCCGGTGTCGATCGTCGTGCCCTGCCATCGCGTGATCGGCGCCGACGGTTCGCTCACCGGCTACGGCGGCGGCATCGAGCGCAAGCAGTGGCTGCTGCGGCACGAAGGCGTGCTGCCGGCGGCGGCGGACCTGTTCGCAGCAGCCGGAGCGGCAGCGCGCCCCTGAGTTTGTAGGCTGGGTTGAAGCCCAGTTGCGCAGGCTGGGTTGAGGCACGAAACCCGGCTTGACCGCTACTCCTCTGACTTGCTGGGTTTCGCCTACGGCTCAACCCAGCCTACGACCGCGATCCAGCTTTGTAGGCTGGGTTGAAGCGCAGCGGAAACCCAGCAGGCAGCCGAGGATTGCGAGGTGCCAGTTTCCACCTTGCTTCCCCGGCCGGCCCATGGGCTGCCGGCGCGGCGACCGCCGCTGCGGCGCCGCACGGAATCCGATCCTCAGATCCCGGCGGCGATCCAGCGCGCCGCCTTCTCGGCGATCATCAGGGTCGGTGCGTTGGTGTTGCCGCTGGTGATGGTCGGCATGATGCTCGCGTCGACCACGCGCAGGCCGGCCACGCCGCGCACGCGCAGGTGGCTGTCCACCACCGCCGCGGGGTCGTCCGCGCGGCCCATCTTCGCGGTGCCCACCGGGTGGAAGATGGTGCTGCCGATGTCGCCGGCGGCGCGCGCCAGCTCGTCGTCGCTGCGGTACTGCGCGCCGGGCTTGAACTCTTCCGGCTGGTACGGCGCCAGCGCCGGCTGCGCGACGATGCGCCGCGTCACCCGCAGCGAATCGGCGGCGACCTGGCGATCCTCGGCGGTGCTCAGGTAGTTCGGCGCGATGGCCGGCGCGTCCTGGAAGCGCGGCGAGCGGATGCGCACGCTGCCGCGGCTGGTCGGATTGAGGTTGCACACGCTGGCGGTGAACGCCGGAAACGTGTGCAGCGGCTGGCCGAAGGCGTCCAGGCTCAGCGGCTGCACGTGGTATTCGAGGTTCGGGTGCGGCTGCGCCGGGTCGCTGCGGGTGAAGGCGCCGAGCTGCGAGGGCGACATGCTCATCGGCCCGCTGCGCAGCAGCACGTATTCCAGGCCGATGCGCAGCTTGCCGTGGAGCTTCGACGCCAGCGTGTTCAAGGTCTTGGCACCCTGCACCTGGTAGACCGAGCGGATCTGCAGGTGGTCCTGCAGGTTGGCACCCACCCCGGGCGCATCCACCGCAACGGCGATGCCGTTCTGCCCGAGCAGGGCGGGGGGGCCGATGCCGGACAGCTGCAGCAGCTGCGGCGAGCCGATGGCGCCGGCGCTCAGGATCAGCTCGCGCGTCGCCTGCACGTTCAGCGCCTCGCCGCCGCGCAGCAGCTCCAGGCCGGTGCAGCGCAGGCGGCCGTCGGCATCGTGCGCCAGCAGCAGGCGCCGGGCCTGGGCCTGCGTCCACAGCGTGAGGTTCGGGCGCTTGCGCAGGATCGGGCGCAGGAAGGCCTTGGACGCGTTCCAGCGCCAGCCGCCCTTCTGGTTGACCTCGAACAGGCCGACGCCGTGGTTGTCGCCCTGGTTGAAGTCCTCGGTGGCGGGGATGCCGGCCTGCTGCGCGGCCAGGGCGAAGGCTTCCAGGATGTCCCAGCGCAGGCGCTGCTTTTCGATGCGCCACTCGCCGCTGCCCTGGTGCAGGGCGGCGAAGGCTTCCGCGGCGTCCTTCAGCAGGTGCCGCCGATCCGGGTCGAGCCGGTAGTGGCCTTCGTGCGCGCGGAAATCCGGCACGCAGCTGCTCCAGCTCCAGGCGTCGTCGACGGCGAGCCGCGCCCAGCCGTCGTAATCGCGCGCCTGGCCGCGCATGTAGATCATGCCGTTGATGCTGGAGCAGCCGCCGAGCGTCTTGCCGCGCGGGTAGAGCAGGCTGCGTCCGTTCAGGCCGGGCTCGGGCTCGGTGCGGTAGCGCCAGTCAGTGCGCGGGTTGTCGATGCAGTAGAGGTAGCCGACCGGGATGTGGATCCAGGGATAGGTGTCGCGGCCGCCGGCCTCCAGCAGCAGCACGCGGCGCGCCGGGTCCGCGCTGAGGCGGTTGGCCAGCAGGCAGCCGGCGGTGCCGGCGCCGACGATGACGTAGTCGAACGCGGGCTGGCTCATTGCGCCACGGGCATCGAGAAGTCCGACCCTGCCGCGGTGCTCGCCGGCCAGCGCTGCATGATGGATTTCTGCCGGGTGTAGAAGCGCACGCCTTCCTCGCCGTAGGCATGCATGTCGCCGAACAGGCTCTTCTTCCAGCCGCCGAAGCCGTGCCAGGCCATCGGCACCGGGATCGGCACGTTGATGCCGACCATGCCGGCCTGCACCCGGCGGCCGAATTCGCGCGCGACGTGGCCGTCCTGGGTGAAGCAGGCCACGCCGTTGGCGTACTGGTGGGCGTTGACCAGCTGCAGGGCCTCCTCGAAGCCGGGCACGCGCACGCAGCACAGCACCGGGCCGAAGATCTCCTCGCGGTAGATGCGCATGGCCGGCGTCACCTGGTCGAACAGGCTGCCGCCGAGGAAAAAGCCGCGTTCGGTGCCTTTCACCGTGCACCGGCGGCCGTCCACCACCAGCGCGGCGCCTTCGGCGACGCCGGCGTCGACGTAGCCGCGGATGCGCTCGCGCGCCGGCGCGCTGACGATCGGCCCCATCTCGCTGGCCGGATCCAGGCCGCTGCCGATGCGCAGCGCGCGCACGCGCATGGCCAGCAGCGGCATGATGCGCTCGGCCGCCGCGCCCACCAGCACCGCCACCGAGATCGCCATGCAGCGCTCGCCGGCCGAGCCATAAGCCGCCCCGACCAGGGCGTCCGCGGCCTTCTCCAGGTCCGCGTCCGGCATCACCACCATGTGGTTCTTGGCCCCACCCAGGGCCTGCACGCGCTTGCCGTGGCGCGCGCCGGTCTCGTAGATGGCATTGGCGATGGCGGTGCTGCCGACGAAGGACACCGCCTGCACGTCGGGGTGATGCAGCAGCGCGTCCACCGCTTCCTTGTCGCCCTGCACCACGTTGAACACGCCGTCGGGGAAGCCGGCTTCGCGCATCAGCTCGGCCACCATCAGCGAGGGCGAGGGATCGATCGGGCTGGGCTTGAGCACGAAGGTGTTGCCGGCGGCGATGGCCACCGGGTACATCCAGGCCGGCACCATCAGCGGAAAATTGAACGGCGTGATGCCCGCCACCACACCCAGCGGCTGGCGCAGGGTCCAGTTGTCGATGCCGGTCGAGGCCTGCTCGGTGTAGTCGCCCTTGAGCAACTGCGGGATGCCGCAGGCGAACTCCACCACCTCGATGCCGCGCTCGACTTCGCCGCGCGCGTCCGACAGCACCTTGCCGTGCTCCAGGGTGATGGCGCGCGCCACCGCGTCCTTGTGCTGGTTGAGCAGGGCCAGGAAACGGTTCATCAGGCGGGCGCGGCGCACCGGCGGCACCTCGGCCCAGGCCGGGAACGCGGCACGCGCGCACGCCACCGCGGCCCGCACGTCGGCCTCGTTCGACAGCAGCACCTTGGCCTGCACCGCGCCGGTGGCGGGATCGAACACGTCCTGGCTGCGCGTGGCGCTGCCGGCGGCGGTGCGGCCGCCGATGTGGTTGCCTATGACTTTCATCGCTCCTCGTTCTCCTGGCGCGCACGCCGCCGGGCGCTTTGCGCCCTGGTATTCGCGCGGTCAATTCTAAACGCGGACGTCGGCGCGGGTCCGCATCGCAAGCTGGATCGACCGTCGAATCCGTGCAAGCATTGAATTACGGCACGCCCCGGCGGCAACTGCGGAAAGGAGGACGACATGACGGCAAAGACCGTGCTCATCACCGGATCGACCGACGGCGTCGGCCGGCGCGTTGCGCAGCGCCTGGCCGCCGGCGGCGCCACCGTTCTATTGCACGGCCGCAGCCGCGAGCGCGGCGAGGGCCTGCGCGATGAAATCCGGCGCAGCGGCGGCAATGCGCAGTTCTATGCGGCGGACCTGGCTTCGCTGGCCGAAGTGCGTGCGCTGGCCGCCGCGGTTGAGCGCGACCACCGGCACCTGGAAGTTCTGGTCAACAACGCCGGCATCGGCAGCAGCAACCCGCCCGGCCGCCACACCAGCGCCGACGGCCACGAGCTGCGCTTTGCGGTGAATTACCTGTCCGGCTACCTGCTGACCCGGCTGCTGCTGCCGCTGCTGCGCGCGAGCAGCCCGGCGCGCATCGTCAACGTCAGCTCGATCGGCCAGCAGGCGATCGATTTCGCCGACGTCATGCTGGAGCACGGCTACAGCGGCGGCCGCGCCTACTGCCAGAGCAAGCTGGCGCAGATCCTGTTCACCGTCGACCTCGCCGCCGAGCTGGCCGGCAGCGGCGTCACCGTCAACTGCCTGCATCCGGCCACCTACATGAATACGACGATGGTGCGCGCCGCCGGGGTGGCGCCGACCAGCACGGTGGAAGAGGGCGCCGACGCGATCCTGCAGCTGGTCGAGTCGCCGGCGCTGGACGGCAAGACCGGGCTGTTCTACAACGGCCTGCGGCCGGCGCGCGCCGACGCCCAGGCCTACGACGCGGCCGCCCGCGAGCGCCTGCGCGCGCTCAGCCTGCGCCTTGCCGGCGCCTGAGCCGCCGGCGCGCGTCGGGCACAGGATGCGGCGGGCAAAGGGGCTCTTCGCCCAGGGCCGCCCGAGATCTCAGAGCCTGAACTCCAGCCACAACCAGTACTTGGCGGTGCCGTAGGTCTTGCCGGACGCAGCCGGGTAATGGTCGGGGTAGTAGCGCGCGTACTTGGTGCCCACCGCAAAGCCCTTGCCCAGCGGCCGCGTGATCTGCGCGTCCAGTTCGGAGCCGTAGTGTGCGGCGGACGGGTCGTCGGACTCGAAGTCGTGCCAGACGGCGCCGATGGCGGCTTTCTCGACCGTGCCGCCGGCGCCGAAGTACAGGTCGCGGATGCCGGCGGCCGGCGTGGTCAGGAACTGGTCGGCCCAGCCCTGGAACGAGTGCAGCGTGGCCAGCGGCGTCTGGAAGCCGTAGTGGCCGTCGCCCTGCAGCACCTCGTAGCCCAGCCTTGCGTTCAGCGGTCCGCGCGCGGCGCCGAGCTCGGCCAGGTAATAGCCGGCGTGGATCGGTGCGGACGCGGCGTCGCGGTAGCCTTGCTGGTAGGCGTACTCGGCCGCGTAGCCGAGCTTGAAACCGCCGAGCGGTACCGTGCCGCCGGCGCGCGCGCCGTAGGTGGCGGTGTCGCGCCGCGGATTGTTCGGCGCAGCGCCGGCGGCCGGCGGCAGCGGCGCGTCGTTCTTGAAGTCGAGCAGGTAGGCGTAGGCGGTGATCGATAAAGCCGCGGCGGGCGCGTAGTTGAGGTTGAACAGCTGCGAGGCCTTCAGGCCGATGTTGCGGGTGTTGATGCCGTTGATGAGGTTGGAGCGGAACGAGTTGACGTTGTACAGGTAGGCGTAGTTGAACGTCAGCTTCGGCAGCCAGGTGCCGGTCAGGGTGACGCCGTCGTAGGTCTGCAGGTGCTGGCGCCAGCCGACGTCGCCGACGAAGCGCGCGTTGTCGTAAACCAGCCGCTGCCGGCCGAACTTGATCGCCGTCATCGGCAGGCCGCTGTAGCGGATCCAGGCCTGGCTGACGCCGCTGCCGTCGGGGTCGGCCACCACCGGGTAGCGGCTGCGGCCGTTGTCGGTGCTGTTGAAGTGGTCGGCGCCGATCGCCGTGACATTCTCGAGCTGCACTTGCGCATCCAGCGCGTTCCATTTGCCCGTGGTATAGCCCAGGCGCGTGCGCAGGGTGAATGCGCGCGCGGCGTCGTCGAGGTTGGCCTGGTTGACGTTCTCGTAGCGCAGGCGCAGGTCCAGGTCGGGCCGGCCGCTGCGCAATGACGGCGCAACCGCGGCCAGGTCGTCGAAGGCAACGGCGGCACCGCCGCAGGCGATACCGATTACGGCCACGCACGCGGCGAGAGTTGCGGATTTCATGCTTGGAATGCTCCCTTGGAAATTCTTGCGGAAACAAAAAAAGGCGCCTGTCCCACGGCGGTAAGCCGGGGAAAGACGCCTTCGTCTGGGGATTCGCGAGCGGGTGCCGCCGATGGCTATGGCCGGTGAACCGGCCGCCCGCACAGTGCGCAAGCAATCAGCCGCAAATCACATGCCAGTGTCCTGCGGTAAAGCTGGAACCCGTCTTGATAAACCTGGCGAGCGCAGGCAGTTGGCAAGCGCGGTGATTTTTGAGACGGGTTCTTCTCAGGTGGGCGCGAATACCGCGCCGTCGACGAACCGGTCGGGGCCCATGGCGATGGTGCCGCCGCTGCCGCCGAGCGTCCAGGCGGCGGCATGGGTGCCTTCGGACTTGCGGTCCTCGCGCGGGGCGGCGGCGCCGACCTGCTGCGCCGCCAACCGGTAGAGGTCGGGCCGGTACACCGCGGCGGCGACGGCGGCGCAATCGGCGTCGGCCGGCAGGGCGTGCCAGCGCCGCATCTGCTGCAGGAACCACTGCGCCTGCGACACCCAGGGGAAACCGGCGGCGCCGGCGTCGAACACCAGGCCGGGGCCGAACTCGCCCTCCGCCGCGCCGGGCTGCAGCGCCGCGGCGATGCAGGCGGGCGGGGCGTCGATGTAGCGGCCGTCGCCGAGCAGGCGCGCCGCCTCGGCGCGGTTTTCCGCGCGGTCGAGCCAGCGGTTCGCCTCGATGATCGCCGCGACCAGCGCCAAGTGCGTGGCCGGATGTGCCTGCGCCCAGGCGCGGGTGACGCCGAGCACCTTCTCGGGGCTGTTGTTCCAGATCTGGAAGCTGCTGACGATGCGCCGGCCCAGGCCGAGCGTTTCGGCGACTTCCGCCCACGGCGCGCCGACGCAGAAGCCGTCGATGCGGCCGGCTTCGAGCTGCGCGACCGCCTGCGGCGGCGGCACCGCGATGAGGTTGAGGTCGTGATCGGGCCGGATGCCGGCGCAGGCGAGCCAGTAGCGCAGCTCGTAGTTGTGCGTCGAAAAAGGGTAGACGTGGGCGAACACCGCCGACGGACGCCCGCTGGCGCGGTCCACTTCGATCACGCGCCGCAGCGCCTGCGCCCAGCCGAGCGCGCCGTGCTCGTCCGGCCGCCGCAAGGCCTGCAGGCGCCCGTGCAGCGCATTGGCGACGACGATCGAATTGCCGTTCAGGTTCAGGGTCAGTGCGGTCAGCATCGGCACCTGGACTGCGTCCAGGCCCAGCGTCGCCGCCAGCGGCATCGGCGCCAGCAGCTGCGCCGCGTCCAGCCGCTCGGCCACCAGCTTGTCGCGCACCGCGGCCCAGGCCCGCTCCAGCGCGATTTCCACCTCCAGCCCGTGGCGTGCGAAGAAGCCCTTGGCCTGGGCGACCACGATCGGCGCCGAGTCGGCCAGCGGCATGATGCCGACGCGGAGGAAATTCTTTTCGGGCAGCGCGGCCATGGTGCTTGGGTCGATCCTGGAGGGGGCTTGAGCTACAGCAACTCGGCCGCGGCGATCAGTGCACGCGCGGCCTCGCCGATCTTGAGGCCGCGGTCCATCGCCATCTTGCGCAGCAGCTCGTAGGCCTGCGGCTCGTTCAGCGAGCGGCGCTGCATCAGCAGCCCCTTGGCGCGGTCGACGTCGCGGCGGTCGGCCAGGCGGCCGCGCGCCTCGTCGAGCTCGCGCTTGAGCGCCTGGTGCTCGTGGAAGCGCGCGATGGCCACTTCCAGGATCGGCTTGAGCCGCTGCGGGCTGAGGCCGTCCACCACGTAGGCGCTGACGCCGGCGCGAACCGCGCGGCGGATGGTGTCGCCGCCGGCGTCGCCGGCGAACATCACCACCGGGCGGGGGCAGTCGCTGGAGATGCGGTTGAGCGACTCCAGGGTGTCGCGGCCGGGCGCATCGACGTCGATCAGGATCACGTCGGGGGAGTGTTGCCGAACCGCAGGCAACAGCTCGGCCTGCGTGTCCAGGCGCACGCAGACGGAATAGCCGGCCGCGCCCAGCGCCTGTTCGACCTGCTGCATGCGCGCAGGATCGTCGTCCACCAGCATGATTCGCATCAGGGCGTGGACCAAGGCGCGGCGGCGCCCGGCGACCGGGTTCGGCTCCGCGCACTGTGCGCCTTCATCGGCGCGCGTGGCGGGGGCGTGCTGCTGCGGCCGTGCGCGCATCTTGCGCCCTGCGTGGTCGGCGTCTCATTCAGTTCCTGTCGCTCATAAAAAAAGCCCTGCCGTCCAGACTCGACGGCAGGGCCCCGTTGCCCTGGCCTGCGGATCCCGGCTGCCCGATTGTTCCGCAAGGGATCGCCGTTCACCCACTGGCCGTCGATCCACGGTTACAAGCCAAGCAATAAACCTGCCATCGGCTGGTAAGGTTGCCAGAACGCCAGTCGAGGGCTTCGGGGCGAGCGCGCGACGACCGCGGATGCGGCCATGCGCCATCTCGGCGCACAACTCCGGAGCACGAGCGTGGCAAAAGTGCAGGAGCCATTGCCGCCCGGGCGCGGGAGCTCCTCAATCCACCCGCCATTAATCCGGAATCCGTCCGTTCGGGCGCGCCCGCCGCCGATGTTCGTTTCATGGCCCGTTAGTTGCTTATACGAGTCATCCAGGCAAAGGCGTCTGGTCAGCGGCTGGCAAGCCGCGCGCGGTCAACGGCGTCCGCTCCAAAGAATCCATCTCTTTACGGAGCGTCCATGAAACAAGTCCTGGCTTCCCTGCGGTGCGGCAACTGGCGCGCGCTGCTGGCGTGCTTCCTGTATTTCGACACCGGCTTCACCGTCTGGGTGATGCTCGGCCCGCTCGCGCCCTTCATCGGCAGGGACATCCGCATGAGTCCGGCCGAAACCGGCTTCCTGGTGGCGGTGCCGGTGCTGTCGGCGGCGATCCTGCGCGTCACCTTCGGCAACCTGTTCCAGTCGTATGGCGGGCGCCAGCTCGCGCTGGCCGGCATCGCCCTGTCGGCGATCCCGTCGCTGGTGCTGCTGGTGCTGCCGCATGCGCCGTCGTACACGCTGCTGCTGGTGCTGGGCGTGTTCCTCGGCGTGGGCGGTGCCAGCTTCGCGGTGGCGCTGCCGATGGCGGGCAGCAATTACCCGCCGCGCGTGCAGGGCCTGGTGCTGGGCCTGGCCGCCGCCGGCAACATCGGCGCGGTGCTCGACGGCTTCCTGTTTCCCACGCTGGCGCAGCACTATGGCTGGCAGCGCGCCACCGCGGCGGCGCTGCCGCTGCTGGCGCTCACGGCACTGGCGGTGTGGCTGTGGGCGCAGGACCGCAGCGTCAAGGCGCAGCGCAGCCCGCGCGCACTGGCCGGCTTTGCCGCCGCGCTGGCCGGCCTGGTCGGCCTGGTGCTGCTGGTGCACGCCGGCGTGTTCGGCGCCGGCAAGGCCGGGCTGCTGCTGCTGCCGCCGCTGGGCGCGGGCCTGGCCATCGCGGTGCTGCCGCGCGCCTACCGGTCGGTGCTGGTCGAGCGCGACACCTGGGTGGTGATGCTGGTGTACAGCATCACCTTCGGCGGCTTCGTCGGCATGTCGTCGTATGTCAGCCTGCTGCTCACCACCCTGTACAAGATGTCGCGCATCGACGCCGGCCTGCTGATGGCGGCCTTCGCCTTCACCGGCGCCATGGTGCGGCCGGTCGGCGGCTGGCTGGCCGACCGCGTCACCGGCGTGCGCGCCCTGCTGGTGCTGCTGGCGGCGATCTCGGCGCTGGATTTCGCCTTCGCCGCGGTAATGCCGGCGCTGGGCGGCGGCATCGCGCTGCTGCTGTGCCTGTACTGCTGCTTCGGCCTGGGCAACGGCGCCACCTTCCAGCTGGTGCCGCACCGCTGGCGCGGCAGGACCGGCCTGATGACCGGCATCATCGGCGCCGCCGGCGGCATCGGCGGCTTTTACCTGCCGGTGATCATGGGCATCGCCCAGGAAAGCACCGGCAGCTACCAGATGGGATTCGCCACCTTCGGCACCCTGGCCGCCGCCGCCTTCGCGCTGGTGGTGGTGCTGCGCACGCAGTGGCTGGAATGGGCGATGCCGGCGCACGAGCTGCCGCTGGCCGTCCGGCCCGACGCGATGCTCGAAGGCGCGCACGCCGAATGAACCCCCAAATGAACCCGGAAATGAACCCCGACCAGTCCGCAAACACCGGCTCCGCTACCGGGCAGGAGAGCACCATGCATCCCCTCCGCGTCGTCGTCGTCGGCAACGGCATGGTCGGCCACAAGCTGGTCGAGCAGCTCGCCGCCCGGCCCGCCATGCACATCACCGTGCTGTGCGAGGAGCCGCGCCCGGCCTACGACCGCGTGCACCTGTCGGAGTTTTTCGCCGGCAAGAGCGCGCAGGACCTGTCCCTGGTCGAGCCCGGGTTCTTCGAGCGGCACCCGCAGCTGCAACTGCGCCTGGGGGCGCGCGCCGCGCAGATCGACCGCGCCGCCAGGCAGGTGACGCTGGCCGACGGCGCGACCGTCGGCTACGACAAGCTGGTGCTCGCCACCGGCTCGTATCCGTTCGTGCCGCCGCTGCCGGGCAGGGAGCGTCCCGGTTGCTTCGTCTACCGCACCATCGAAGACCTGGAAGCCATCGCCGCGGCCGGCCGGCAGGCGAAGGTGGGCGTGGTGGTCGGCGGCGGCCTGCTGGGGCTGGAGGCCGCCAAGGCGCTCAAGGATCTCGGCCTGGCCACCCACGTGGTGGAGTTCGCGCCGCGGCTGATGGCGGTGCAGCTCGACGACGGCGGCGGCCGCATCCTGCGGCGCAAGATCGAGCTGCTCGGCGTGACCGTGCACACCGGCCGCAACACCACCGCGATCGTCGACGGCGCGGACGCGCGCCACCGCATGCAGTTTGCCGACGGCGGCGCGCTGGAGACGGACCTGATCGTGTTCTCCGCCGGCATCCGCCCGCGCGACGAGCTGGCGCGCGCCTGCGGGCTGGCGGTGGGCGAGCGCGGCGGCATCGTGATCGACGAGGCCTGCGCGACCTCCGACCCGGACATCTACGCGGTGGGCGAGTGCGCCCTCTACTCGGGCCGCATCTACGGGCTGGTGGCGCCGGGCTACCGCATGGCGGAAGTGGCGGCGGCGCGGATTGCGGCGGCGCTGGAGCCGCCGGCGGCCGAGCTGCCCCGTTTCACCGGCGCCGACATGAGCACCAAGCTCAAGCTGATGGGCGTGGACGTCGCCAGCCTGGGCGATGCGCACGGCGCCACGCCCGGCGCGCTGGCCTACAGCTTCGTCGACGAACGCCAGCAGGTCTACAAGAAGCTGGTGGTGAGCGAGTGCGGCAGGTACCTGCTCGGCGGCGTGCTGGTGGGCGCCGCCGAGGACTACGGCAGCCTGCTGCAGACCCTGCTGAACCGCATGGAATTGCCGCCGCGGCCGGAAACGCTGATCCTGCCGCCGCTGGACGGCGACGCCAGGCCCGCCCTGGGCGTGGCGGCGCTGCCGGCCGCCGCGCAGATCTGCTCGTGCAACAACGTCAGCAAGGCCGGCATCTGCGCCGCCGTCGACGGCGGCTGCACCACGCTGGGCGCGATCAAGAAGGCGACCAAGGCCGCCACCTCCTGCGGCGGCTGCGGCCCGCTGGTGACGCAGATCCTCAAGCACGAGCTGGCCGCGCGCGGCGTGGCGGTGAGCAACCACCTGTGCGAGCACTTCCCGCATTCGCGCCAGGAGCTGTACCATCTGGTGCGCGTCGGCAACCTGCGCAGCTTCGACGAGCTGCTGGCGCGCCACGGCAAGGGCCGCGGCTGCGACGTCTGCAAGCCGGCCGCCGCCTCGATCCTGGCCTCGTGCTGGAACGAGCACGTGCTCAAGCCGCGCCACGCCAAGTTGCAGGACACCAACGACTACTACCTCGCCAACATCCAGAAGGACGGCACCTACTCGGTGATCCCGCGCGTGCCCGGCGGCGAGATCACGCCGGAGAAGCTGATCGCCATCGGCGAGGTGGCGCGCAAGTACCGGCTCTACACCAAGATCACCGGCGGCCAGCGCATCGACCTGCTCGGCGCGCAGGTGCAGCATCTGCCGCTGATCTGGAAGGAGCTGATCGAGGCCGGCTTCGAATCCGGCCACGCCTACGGCAAGGCGGTGCGCACGGTGAAGTCCTGCGTCGGCAGCACCTGGTGCCGCTACGGCGTGCAGGACAGCGTCGGCCTGGCGATCGAGCTGGAGAACCGCTACCGCGGCATCCGCTCGCCGCACAAGCTCAAGTTCGGCGTGTCCGGCTGCACCCGCGAATGCGCCGAGGCGCAGGGCAAGGACGTCGGCGTGATCGCCACCGAGAAGGGCTGGAACCTGTACGTCTGCGGCAACGGCGGCGTCAAGCCGCGCCATGCCGACCTGCTGGCGGCGGACCTCGACAAGGCGACCCTGCTGCGCTACGTCGACCGCTTCCTGATGTTCTACATCCGCACCGCCGACCGCCTGCAGCGCACCTCGGTGTGGCTGGAAAACCTCGAAGGCGGGCTGGACTACCTCAGGCAGGTCGTCTGCGACGACAAGCTCGGCATCGCCGCCGGGCTGGAAGCCGAGATGAAGCTGCTGGTCGACACCTACGAGTGCGAATGGAAGAAGGCGATCGGCGACCCGGCGATCCTGCGGCGCTTCCGCACCTTCGTCAACAGCGACGCCGCCGACGCCGAGCTGAGCTTCGTCGAGGAGCGCGGCCAGCTGCGCCCGGCCACCGCCGAGGAGCGCGCGCTGGAGCGGCAGATGCCCGAACAGGCCGCCGCATGAGCGCGCGCACATTGTGGCGCACGGTCTGCGCGCTCGACGAGATCCTGCCCGACACCGGCGTGGCCGCGCTGGTCGGCGGCAGCCAGGTGGCGGTGTTCCGCATCGGCGAGTCCGAGGAGGTCTACGCGATCGGCAACCGCGATCCGTTCAGCGGCGCCAACGTGCTGGCGCGCGGGCTCACCGGCGATCTCGGCGGCGAGCTGGTGGTGGCCGCGCCGGTGTACAAGCAGCACTTCCGCCTGCGCGACGGCGGCTGCCTGGAAGATGCGGGCGCCGGCGTGCCGGTGTACCCGGTGCGGGTGTTCAACGGCGCGGTGCAGGTCGGGCTGGCGCTGGAAAGCGCCGCGCCGGTGCGGCGGCCGCGCCTGGTGATGATCGGCAACGGCATGGCCGGCATGCGCGTGATCGAAGAGCTGCTGCGGCTGGCGCCGGACGCCTACGACATCACCGTCTTCGGCGCCGAGCCGCACGGCAACTACAACCGCATCCTGCTGTCGCCGGTGCTGGCGGGCGACAAGCGCTTCGACGAGATCGTGCTGCACGACCTCGCCTGGTACCGGCGCCAGGGCATCAGCCTGCACGTCGGCGACCCGGTCGCGGCGATCGACCGCGTACGCCGCGTGGTGCGCACGCAGGGCGGAGCGGAAGCCGGCTATGACCGCCTGCTGATCGCCACCGGCTCCTCGCCCAACCGCCTGCCGATCCCCGGCAACCAACTGCCCGGCGTCACCACCTTCCGCGACCAGTCGGACCTGCGCGCCATGCTCGACGCCTGCGGCGGCCGGAGCCGCGCCGCGGTGATCGGCGGCGGCCTGCTCGGCCTGGAGGCCGCCGCCGGCCTGGCCCAGCGCGGCATGGAAGTCACCGTGATCCACAGCGGCGAAGTGCTGATGGAGCGCCAGCTCGACGCCTATGCCGGCGCGCTGCTGCGCCGTTCGCTGGAACAGCGCGGCATCGCCTTCGTCACCTCGGCGCGCAGCGTTGCGGTGGAGGGACAGGGGCATGCGTCAGGCGTGCGCCTGGCCGACGGCAGCCTGGTGCCGGCCGAACTGGTGGTGATGACCGCCGGCGTCACCCCGAACATCGGCCTGGCGCAGGCCGCCGGCATCCAGTGCGGCCGCGGCATCCTGGTGGACGACACCCTGCAGACCTTCGACCCGCGCGTCTACGCGGTGGGCGAGTGCGTGCAGCACCGCAACGCCACCTTCGGCCTGGTGGCGCCGCTGTGGGAGCAGGCGCGCGTCTGCGCGGCGCACCTGGCGGGCACCGGCCACCTGCGCTATTCCGGCTCGGTGGTCGCCACCTCGCTCAAGGTCACCGGCATCGACCTGCTGTCGGCCGGCGAGTTCGCCGGCGGCGAGGGCTGCGAGGTGCTGCTGCTGCGCGACCCCGAGGCCGGCATCTACAAGCGGCTGGTGCTCAAGGACCGCAGGATCCGCGGCGTGCTGCTCTACGGCGACATCGCCGACGGCCCCTGGTACCTGGAGCTGATGCGCGAGCGGCGCGACGTGGGCGGCCTGCGCGACCGGCTGCTGTTCGGGCGCGCGCAGGCCGACGTGCAGGCCGCGGCCTGAGACCTGATCCCGCTGTTGTGGCTCACCGGCCCGACTGACCTGGCAATGCGGTCCGCAAATGAACGCAAATAAACGCGAATGCGATTCCGATCAATGATTGTTCGCCAACTTGATTTGCAGTTATTGGCGTTCATTGGCGTTCATTTGCGGACTGCTGCTTGCGGAATTGTCAGGTGACTTCAGCGGTTCGCACCACCTGCCCCTACTGCGGCGTCGGCTGCGGCGTGCTGGTGACGCCTGCCGCGGATGGCGGTGCCGCCATCGCCGGCGATCCGGACCATCCGGCCAACTTTGGCCGCCTGTGCTCGAAGGGCGCGGCGCTGGGCGAGACGCTGGGCCTGGCCGGGCGCTTGCTGCATCCGCAGATCCGCCGCGCGGACGGCAGCGGCGGATGGCGCACGGAGCCGGTGGAGTGGGGCGCCGCACTCGATCATGTGGCCGAACGCTTCACCGGCATTATGCGGCAGCACGGGCCGGAGTCGGTGGCGCTGTACGTGTCCGGCCAGTTGCTCACCGAGGACTACTACGTCGCCAACAAGCTGGTGAAGGGCTACTTCGGCACCGCCAACATCGACACCAACTCGCGGCTGTGCATGTCCTCGGCGGTGGCGGGTCACAAGCGCGCCTTCGGCGAGGACGTGGTGCCGTGCAGCTACGCCGACCTGGAACAGGCGGACCTGGTCGTGCTGGTCGGCTCCAACACCGCCTGGTGCCACCCGGTGGCGTACCAGCGCATCGTCGCGGCGCGCGAGCGCAATCCGCAGGCGCGGCTGGTGGTGATCGACCCGCGGCGCACGCCGACCTGCGACCTCGCGGACCTGCACCTGCCGCTGCGCGCCGGCACCGACGTGGACCTGTTCAACGGCCTGCTGGCCCACCTGGACGGGACGGGCGCGCGCGACGCGGCGTTCGTCGACGCCCGCACGCGTGACGCGCAAGCCGCGCTTGAAGTCGCCCGCCGCGGCGGCGGTGTGGAGCAGGTGGCGCAGCGCTGCGGGCTGGACGCCGGCAAGCTGGCGCAGTTCTACGCGCTGTTCGCCGCCACGCCGCGCGTGGTCACGCTGTTCTCGCAGGGCGTGAACCAGTCCAGCAGCGGCACCGACAAGGTCAACGCCATCATCAACTGCCACCTGCTCACTGGCCGCATCGGCAAGCCCGGCGCCGGGCCGTTCTCCATCACCGGCCAGCCCAACGCGATGGGCGGGCGCGAAGTGGGCGGGCTGGCCAACATGCTGGCGGCGCACCTGGAGCTGGGCGAGCCGCAGCACCGCCGGCTGGTGCAGGCGTTCTGGGGCAGCCCGCGCGTCGCCGACCGGCCGGGGCTCAAGGCGGTGGAACTGTTCGAAGCGATCGGCCAGGGCCGCGTGAAAGCGGTGTGGATCATGGCGACCAACCCGGCGGTGAGCCTGCCGGATGCGGACCGCGTGCGCGAGGCGTTGCGCGGCTGCGAGTTGGTGGTGCTGTCGGACTGCATGGCCGGCACCGACACGGCGCGGCTGGCGCACGTGCTGCTGCCGGCCGCCGCCTGGGGCGAGAAGGACGGCACGGTGACGAACTCCGAGCGGCGCATTTCGCGCCAGCGCGCCTTCCGCGCCGCGCCGGGGCAGGCGCGGCCGGACTGGTGGATGGTCTGCGAGCTGGCCCGGCGCATGGGCTTTGCGGAAGGCTTCGCATTCCGCTCGGCCCACGAAATCTTCCTGGAGCACGCGCGGCTGTCGGGGTGGCTGAATGCCGGGAATGGGGAATCGGCAGTCGGGAATCGTCAAAGCGGCACGGTCTTCAGGGCTTTCAACGTCGAAGGATTGTCCGACTTGAGCGCAGACCAGTACGAGAGGCTCGAGCCGGTGCGCTGGCCGGTGCTGCGCACCGCCGCTGGCGCTGCTTCTACGGTTGCCGATTCTCCATTCCCGATTCCCGGCCGCATGGCCTTCGTACCCACGCCGCCGCGGGCCCCGGCCCATGCCCCCGACGCCGAGTACCCACACGTCCTCAACAGCGGTCGCATCCGCGACCAGTGGCACAGCATGACGCGCACCGGCAGCGCGCCGCGCCTGGCCGCGCACCGGCCGGAGCCGTTCGTCGACATCCACCCGCAGGACGCGCTGGAGGCGGGGGTGCGCCACGGCGAGCTGGCGCGGCTGTCCTCCCGCTGGGGCGCGATGGTGGCGCGTGTGCGCGCGGGCGACGAGCAGCGGCGCGGCGACCTGTTCGTGCCGATCCACTGGAGCGACGCCTTCGCCGCCGACGCGCGCGCCGGCGCGCTGGTCAACCCGGCGGTGGACCCGGTGTCGGGCGAGCCGGAGTTCAAGCACACGCCGGTGCGCATCGAGCCTTTCGGCGTCGACTGGCACGGCTTCGTGCTGCACCGCGAACCGCTGGACGAGTCCGCGCAATTGGCCGCATTCGCGTACTGGGCGCGGTCCGTCGGCGGCGGCCACCACCGTTACGAATTCGCCGCGCGCGGCCGCCGGATCGACTGGGCCGCGTGGGCGCGCGCGCGGCTGGGCGGGGCGGGCGAGTGGGTGGATTACGCCGACCCCGGCGAAGGCATCTACCGCGCCGCGCGCCTGGCTGCCGGCAAGCTGCAAAGCTGCCTGTTCGTCTCGCCGCGGCCCGACCTGCCCGGGCGCGAATGGCTGGCCGGACTGTTCGCCCTGGAACGGCTGGGGGCTGCCGAACGGCGCGCGCTGCTGTCCGGCCGGCCGTCAGCCGGGGCGGACGCCGGTGCCACCGTGTGCGCCTGCTTTGCCGTCGGCCGGCGCACGCTGCAAAGGGCGATCCGCGAGCAGGGCTGCACCACGCCGCGCCAGCTCGGCCAGAAGCTGCGGGCAGGCACCAACTGCGGTTCCTGCCTGCCCGAGCTGCGCCGGCTGATCGAGGAGACCCTGGCGCCGGCAGAGTGATCGCAGTTCCCGGCCGAGCTCTCAAGTTCCCCTCTCCCGCGGGCGGGAGAGGGGAAGCAAAACACGCTCGGCTTAAACCGCCGGCACGAGGTTGGTATGGTGGCCGCCGGGTGCGCCGCCGCCGCTGACCTTGCCGAGCTCCTCGGTGCTGAGCTCGCCGCTGGCCTTCTTCGCCGGGTGGGCGGACGCGCGCTTGGCGGACTTTGCGGCGGGCTTGCCGCCCTTGGACTTCTTCATGCTGAATTCTCCTGGTCGTTGGTGATCCATCCGGCGATGCCTGTGGCGGCAGCCGGCTTCCGTGCGGATTCGCTCCGGATACTGATAAAGACGTGAACCGGCCGGGCCGGGGGACATGAATCAGGGGCGGACAGACCGCTGTGGGCGGCGTTTTGCCGGGGCCGATGTGATGCAGTTCGCTGTTGTATGCTCTTTACGAAAGCCGGCGCTGCCGGCCAGGCCAACCCGAGGGGATTTTTGCAATGCACTTCCAGACGATCGCCGACCTGTCCGACGCCATCCGCCGCAAGTCCATCTCCCCGGTCGAGGTGACGCAGCACATGCTGCGCCGGATCGAGACCACCCATGCGGCCTACGGCGCCTATGTCACCGTCACCGCCGAGCGGGCCCTGGAACAGGCCGCCGCAGCGGAGGCCGCGATCATGCGCGGCGGCTGGCGCGGACCGCTGCACGGCGTGCCGTTCGCCCTGAAGGACATCATCTACACCGACTTCGCGCCCACCACCGGCGGCACCCTGATCAACGCCGATTTCCGCGCCGAGTTCAACGCCACCGTGGTCGAGCGGCTGGAAGCGCAGGGCGCGGTGACGCTGGGCAAGGTCAAGACCACCGAGCAGGCCTTCGCCATCCACCACCCCTCGGTGCAGCCGCCGCGCAACCCCTGGAACCCCGAATATTTCTCCGGCGTGTCGTCCAGCGGCTCCGGCGTCGCCGCTGCCGCCGGGCTGGCCTACGGTACCCTGGGCTCGGACACCGGCGGCTCGATCCGCTTCCCCTCGGCCGCCAACGGCGTCACCGGCTTGAAGCCCACCTGGGGCCGCGTCAGCCGCTATGGCGTGTTCCCGCTGGCATGGTCGCTGGACCACATCGGGCCGATCGCGCGCAGCGCGGTGGACGCTGCCATCATCCTGCAGGCCATCGCCGGCTGGGACCCGCGGGACCCCACCGCGCTGCACGCGCCGGTGCCGGACTACCTGGGCGGGTGCTCCGGCAGCATCAGCGGCCTGCGCATCGGGCTGCCGATGGAATACGCCACCAGCGGCGTGGCCGCCGAGGTGGTGGAGGCCCTGCAGGGTGCGGTGGCGGCGCTGCAGCTGCAGGGCGCGGTGATCAAGGAAATCGAGTTCCCGCCGTACCAGGAAGCGCTGGCGGCCTGGGGCCCGCTGTGCAGCGTGGAAACCGCGATGGCGCACGAAGCCACCTATCCCTCGCGCGCCAAGGACTACGGCCCGGTGCTGGCCGGATTCATCGAAGCCGGCCGCCAGACCAGTGCGCGCGACCTCGCCGCCGCCTACCTGTCCAAGTTCGACTTCAGCAACCGCCTGGCCGGCGTGTTCAAGGAAGTGGACCTGCTGATCATACCCACGCTCACCACCTGCGTACCCACCGCGCAGGCCTGGGAAGAGGCGGTGGTCGCCGGCGCGCTGGCCGACGCCATCCGCTTCACCGGCCCGTTCGACGTGTCCGGCAGCCCGACGCTGACCCTGTGCAACGGCTTCGACGCCAAGGGCCTGCCGCTGAGCTTCCAGCTTGCCGGCCCGCACCTGTCCGAGGGGCTGCTATTCAAGGCGGGCGCGGCCTACCAGCGCGTCACCGACTGGCACCTGCGCCATCCCGGCTGAGGCGGCGTTCCGCATGCACCCCTCCCATTGAGGGAGGGGTGGCGGAGCGGCAAGCGTGAATGCGCTCCGCACCGGCTGGGGTGCGGATCGGCGCCATGCCTCAGCGATGATGCTGGCAGTCGTCCACGCGGATGCAGGTGCCGGTGACGAAATCCGACGAGGGCGACACCAGGTAGAGCAGCGTGCTGTCCAGCTGCGCCGCGTCGCCCAGGCGGCCGCGGGGATAGCCCTTGGTGAGGTCGCCCATGCGCTCCAGCATGCCGGCGAGCATCTCGGAGTTGAATGCGCCGGGCGCGATGGCGTTGACGTTGATGTTGAACTTCGCCCACTCCACCGCCAGCGCCTCGGTGAGCCGCACCACGCCGGCCTTGGTGATGGAGTAGAGCGCCGCGCCGTTGCCGCCGTAGTCGAACGCCGCCGCCGAGGAGATGTTGACGACGCGGCCCGGCAGCTTGGCGGCCATCAGCCGGCGCGCGAACTCGCAGGACAGGATGTAGGGCGCGCGCAGGTTGGTGTCGAGCACGGTGTCGATCAGCTCGACCGACATCTTGGTGGCGCGCTGCGCGTCCGGCACGCCGGCGTTGTTGACCAGGATGGTGACCGGCCCCAGCGCCTTTTCCGCCTCGCCCACCACCTTGAGAAGTTGCCCGGCGTCGGTCACGTCGAGCTGCAGCGGCAGTGCGGTGCCGCCGGCATGGCGGATCTCCGCCGCGGCCTGCTCCAGCCGGTCCAGGCGCCGGCCTGTGAGCGCCACCTTGGCGCCGCAGCTCGCCAGCACGCGGGCGAAGCGCAGCCCCAGGCCCGACGAGGCGCCGGTGACCAGGGCGGTTTGACCTTTGAGGTCGACGGAAAAGTTGGGCAGCGGCAGGTTCACGGCGTTCTCCTCGAATAGGTCCGCGCATTTTATGACGGCCGCTGAAGTCTGACTTGCCGGTCGAGGGCTGCGCGGGGAAATTTGCCGCATGGCGGTCGCCGCCGAGCCGCTCTTCGCAACAAGCGAAGAGAGCCTCAGGCCTCAATCCCGAGGCCGCGAAACCACAGTTTCCCGGAAGGGGTGACGCACAATACGCGAGTTTCTTGGCGCACGAGGTGACCCGTTTCGAGGAGAAATTGCAGTACCCCGCCGGGGAAGCGTCCCGCCAGGTGGAAACGTCGCTCGGTCCAGTCCAGGCACAACCGCACCTCCCGCCTGTCCACCGAGGTTGCCCTGGCGGCGAAGCCGAATTCTTCCGCCCAGCGCGAGCCCGCCCTGGTGAGGGCGACGGCGTCGCCGTCGATCTTGATGTAGGCGCGTTTGGCCAAGGCACAGGCCAGGGCGACACCGAGGCTCCCGGCCATATGGTTGTAGCAGCAGCGGGCCGCGGCCAGCTTCGCGGAGCGCGGGTCCTGCACAACCGCTGGCGTGACGCGGGGACGGGCCAGTCCGGCGAGGGCTTCGAGCGCCACCGCGACGCGCTCGTCGGCGAGACGGAAATAGCGGAACCGTCCCTGCGTCCAGACCGAGACAACCCCGCCATCCAGCAGCTTGCGCAGATGGCCGCTGGCGCTCTGCGGCGTAATACCCGCCAGCTGCGCCAGCCTTCCGGCTGGAAGTGCGCTGCCGTCCGCAAGCGCGGCCAGCATGGCTTCGCGTGTCGGATCGGCCAGCAGTGCCGCGATCCCGGAAAATCCGCGAGGCACGGGTGGTCTCCTGTGCTCGGTGATCAGACCGGACGATATCGGTCTTGTTCCAGCACCTTTACTGCAAGCCAGCCCCAGTACACGCAATGGCGCTGAATCAGTCCATCGACGATTTCCATGGACTCCACCAGGTCCATCTGCTCGTCCTCTGCGGCGATGCGCGGATATTCCCAGATCAGCTTCCTGCCATCCGTGAAAAAGCCGGAACGATGGCGTTTGCGCAGGCTCGGCGTGCGCAAGAACACTTTTTCCACGAACGCCCGCAGCGCGGCGCGCCCCTGGATCACGCCAGACTCCACTCCCAGCAGGTGCCGCACGAGCGGACTCTCAAGGCAGGCAGATTCCGCATACAACTCCATGGCCGCATCGAGGTCCTTGCGTCCCAGCGAGTCATCCCAGGCCAGATAAATGCGCTCCGCATTGCGCATGGCTGGGATGTCGGGTTGAGACGCGGCGTTGGTCCTGTCCATGTTGGTCACTCCTGAAAGCTTGGGCGAATTCAGTGTGCGGCAGTGTTTCGCCGGAACGTTTCACCGCGCAACGAAGCGAGCTGGGCGGCGGAGCATCCGCCCCGACAGGATTGCCACCGAGCCGGAAGCGATCTGCCGCCGCGTGCGGTGTCAGGCGGGCAGCGGTGTCCATGGAACAACGTTTCCCGCGACGCAGGCGGCATCTCCCAGCGCGACCCGCACCAGCACGTCCGCCGACGCGAGGTTCGACAGCATGTGCGAATCCTGGTTGGGCAAGGGGTGCAGCAGGGCCCGGCCGTCGGCGTCGTATTCCAGCCGCATGCGCAGCAGCCGCTCGCGCTGCGGGTCGCGCTCCACCGCTGCGGCCA
>JADHNH010000033.1 GCA_016779605.1 Nevskia sp.
TCGCGCTGCCACCCCTTCTACACCGGCAAGCAGAAGATCCTCGACACCGGCGGCCGCGTGGACAAGTTCAAGAAGCGCTACACCAAGGCCGCCTGAGCTCAAGGCTCGCGTGCCGGACGGCCGCCTCAGGGCGGCCGTTTTCGTTTTGGACGTGAGTACGGATCAGTCCGGGTGACATTGAGTCACTGGCGCGCGGATTCCGGTGACCATTGGTACAGCCATCCCTGGCGCGACGCTGCGGGTTCTGGAACGCCCTGCCCGGCCATCCGTGGCCGGGCGCTCGGGCCGTCGGAGTGACATTTATTCACTCCGACGGCCCTCACCCACACAGGCTATTGATGGCGCGCATCACGTCGGAGCGCGAGATCTGGCCGACCAGCTTGCCGTGTTCCAGCACCGGGTAGCGGCGCCAGGGCTTGTGGGTGAACATGCTGGCGAGTTGGGTCAGGTTCATGTCCGGCTCCACCGTCTCGACCTTGTTGCTCATGAACTGGCTCACTGGGCCGGCCACGCAGCTTTCCTGCGAGGCGATGAACGCCACTTGCAGGCAGTCGCGTTCCGACAGCATGCCGACCACGTTGCCCGCCTTGTCCACCACCGGCGCACCGGCGATGCCGTGCTTGACCAGCAGGTTGACCGCCGCCATCACTTCCATGTCGGGCGTGAACGTGACCAGCTTGGTGGTCATGTAGTCCCGCACCCGCACCGAATCGAGCGTTGCCATGTTGTCGTCCCCCTCCTGTTCGCCGCCGGGCTTCAGGCCGTGCCGGGCCGTTGGCCGTGCGGGCTTTATCCAGGCCTGCCGGCGGCACGCCGTGCGCGCACGGCGGACCGCCCGCGGCCGTCGCGATCCACATTAACGGCAGCTTACGCCACTGACAACCCTGCCGGCGCGCAGGGGACCCGCCGGCGACGCGGCGGTCAGCGCCGCGGCAGCACGGCGTGCAGCGAGGCGCCGTGCTGGCGCAGCCAGATCCGCCAGGCGGACGACTCCGGCATCTGCTGGCTGACCAGCGCCCAGAAGCGGCGCGAATGGTCCAGCCGCAGGCGGTGGCACAGCTCGTGGACCACGACGTAGCGGAATACGTCCGGCGGCGCCAGCACCAGGCGCCAGTTCAGGCTGATGGTGCCGTCGGGGGTGCAGCTGCCCCAAAGCGATTTCTGGTCGGCGATGCGCGGGCCGCGGTAGTCCACTCCCAGCGCACGGGCCTCGGCGTCGAGCAGGCGCACCGCGTCGATGCGCGCCTGCTCGCGCAGGGCCTCGCGCAGCGACTTGCCCAGCGCCGCCGGCTGCATGCGCAGCGCCAGCGGGCAGAACACCTCGATGAGCGCATCGCCCAGGCGCACGCGCGGGCGCACCAGCCGCGCCGGCACCGGCACCACGGTGGTCTCCACGCCGCGCAGCGGGATGGTGTCGGTGCCGTCCCAGCGCAGCGGGATGCGCCGCGGCTGCGCGGCATTGCGCAGGTGCATCTCCTCGAGCTTGCGCCGCACCCAGGGCTCGCGGCTGCGCAGGAACTCGTAGGCGTCGCGGCGCGCGACGAAGCGCGGAATCACCAGGCGTACCTCGCCGTCGGGCCGCACTTCGATGCGGATGCTGCGCGCCTGGCGGCTGAGCCGCTCCACCACCTGCAACGGCGGCAGCGGCCCCTGTAAGGGCATCACGGTCATGAGGTCGCGCGCGTGAAGTGAATAGGTTTGCGCATCGGGCAGTGCAGCGGCGCCAGGCGCCGGCGGGCGTTGTCGGTTCCTTCCACGACTGGGTCCTTGTCGGTCACGCGTTCCAAGAGTTGCCCCGCATGGCCTGCGGTGCGCGTGAAGTTCCGGAATCGCTTGCAAGCTTCATGCAACGGGTCCCGGCGCCAGGCCGCAAGGATACCCGCTTTTGCGACGATGGCCGCATCAGGCATCGCGGTAGCCGATGCGCTCGAGCAGGCCGTCGAGCTCCTCCAGGCTGTGGAAGCGCACGCGCAGTTCGCCCGCGCCCTTGGCGCCGGGACGGAACGAGGCCGGATAGCCGAGCTGGTCGGACAACTTGTACGCGAGCTTTTCCCAGTCGTCGAGCTCCAGCTCCCGCTGCGCGCGCCGGCCGCCGCGCATGGCCAGGCGCTGCTCGAGCGCGCGCACCGACAGGCGTTCGCGCACGACGATGTCGGCCCAGCCCTGCTGGCGCTCGACCGCCAGGCCGGCGAGCACCTTGGCATGGCCCAGCGACAGCGCGCCGTCGTCGACCAGCGCCTGCACGCCGGGCGCCAGCGCCAGCAGGCGCAGGTGGTTGGTCACGTAGCTGCGCGACTTGCCGATGCGTGCACCGATATCCTCGTGGCGCAGGTCGAACGCCTGGCCCAGGCGGCGCAGGCCTTCGGCGGTTTCGATCGGCGTCAGCGACTCGCGCTGCAGGTTCTCGATCAGCCCCAGCACGTGGGCTTCGGCGTCGGACAGGTCGTCGCGCAGCAGCGCCGGTATCTCGTGCAGGCCGGCGAGCTGCGCGGCGCGCCAGCGGCGCTCGCCCGCCAGCAGCTCGTAGCCGCCGCCGACGCTGCGCAGCACCACCGGCTGCACCACGCCGGACTCGCGCACCGACTCCGCCAGCTCCGCCAGCGCGGCCTGGTCGAAGCGGCGGCGCGCCTGGCTCAGGCCGGGCCGGATCAGGTCCACCGGCACCTGCAGAATCTCCTGCCTGGCTTTCACCGGCTCACACCCCCCGCACCGCTATGGAATAATCGAAAAATCACAAGGGTCTGTTGACACATGTTTGATCGCTGCGACGGAGGTCATTTTTGCCCAGCGCAAGGAGAGAGGCACGTGGCATGGTGAATCCATGCGAGTGCCGATCGACGCGGCGATGGGCAAAAATGACCCCGTCCCTTCGGGTTGCGCCCAAAATCGTGCCCGGCTGCGTTGCTCGTTGCTCATTTGGAATAACCAAACTACGCTCCTCGCGCCTTGCCGGGCACGATTTTGGGCGGCAACGCAGCGACCAAACATGTGTCAACAGACCCTAGTCACCGGGAGCCACCTTGGAAGAACATTACCGCGCGATCATCGAAGCACTGGGCGAGGATCCCGCGCGCGAGGGCCTGGCGAACACGCCCAAGCGCGCCGCCACCGCGATGGCGTTCCTGACCCAGGGATACCGGCAGGACATCGACGAGATCGTCAACAACGCGATCTTCGCCACCACCAACAGCGAGATGGTCATCGTCAAGGACATCGAACTGTACTCGCTGTGCGAACATCATCTGCTGCCATTCATCGGGCGCGCCCACGTGGCCTACCTGCCCGACGGCAAGGTCATAGGATTATCGAAGATTCCGCGCATCGTCGACATGTACGCGCGGCGCCTGCAGATCCAGGAAAACCTCACCCAGCAGATCGGCACCTGCGTGCAGCAGGTGACCGGCGCCAAGGGCGTCGGCGTGGTGGTGGAGGCCAAGCACCTGTGCACCATGATGCGCGGCGTGGAAAAGCAGAACTCGTCGATGACCACCTCGATGATGCTCGGCAGCTTCCGCGAAGACCAGCGGACGCGCCAGGAGTTCCTGGAACTGATCCGCAAGTAGGCGGGCAAAGCCGGCGCGTCTCCTGCGGCGGGCCGATTCCGTATAATGCGGGCGGGCCAGATGCATCCGACACCTGCAAGCTTCCTTGGGCAACGGAGGAATCATCGCAACATGGGTCGTGCCGCGCCCCGCTCCACATTCGGAACGCCCGAGCAGATCGAGGTGCTGGTCGCGCTCGAGCCATTCGTCGCGCAGCAGTCGGCCGGGCACGTCGAGCGCCGCAAGCTGTGGTTTCCCAACGACCTGCTGCCGGCCGACGCCGAAGCCGGCGAGCAGGCGGCGGCCGACCTCGCGCGCCTGCGCGCCGATGCGCGCGGCCTGCCCGACGCGTTGCGCGTGGCGGTGGCGCTGAACCTGCTCACCGAGGAAGGCCTGCCGCATTTCCACCGGCTGATCGCCACCCACCTGGGCAACGAATCGCCCTGGTCCGCGTGGAACAACATGTGGACCGCCGAAGAGGACCGCCACGGCTGCGCGCTGCGCGACTACGTGCGCGACGCACGCCTGTTCAACATGGGCGCGCTGGAGCGCATGCAGTACCGCTACATCGAGTCGGGCTTCAACCCGGACTGGGAGCGCGACCCCTACCGCCTGCTGGCCTACACCAGCCTGCAGGAGCGCGCCACGCAGATGGCGCACGCCAACACCGGCCGCAGCTGCGCGCAGTACGAGCCGCGCCTGCAGCGCATCCTGGCGCACATCGCCGGCGACGAGTCGCGCCACTACGCCTTCTACCGCACCGTGTTCAACGAGATCCTGGAGCGCGATCCCAGCGGCGCGCTGCGCGCGCTGCTCAAGGTGATGCCAGCCCTGGCGATGCCGGGCCACACCATCCCGGACTACGAGCACATGTCGGAAGTGGTGCGCCGCGCCGGCATTTACGGCGCGCGCGACTACCAGAAGATCGTCGAGGAACTGCTGGAGTTCTGGAACATCGGCGGCCGCAGCGGGCTTACTGCCGAAGCTGCGGCGGCGCAGGAAAAGCTGATGAAGATTCCCGCGCGCCTGGCGCGCATGGGCGATTACCTCGACGCCAGGGCGAGCCATCGCAGCTTCGCCTTCGACTTCCTGTACGATCGCCCGGTGGCGCTCTAGCCGCACAAGAAAAAGCCCCGCATGGCGGGGCTTTTTCCATCGCCGCGGGCGCAGAACGAACGCGCCTATGCGGATCTCAGCGCTGCGTCACTTGCCGGCGGACTGGTTCTGCTCGATATCCGGCACGTAGACCTTGGCCGGCTGGCTGGAGAACCACAGCGCCAGCGCCTTGACGTCGGCGTCGGACAGCGCGGCGGCCTGGCCGCTCATGATCGGGTTCTTGCGCTCGCCGCTCTTGTAGGCGTTCAGCGCATGCTCGATGTAGCTGGCCTGCTGCCCGGCCAGGTTGGGGAACGTCGGGCCGATGCTGGCGCCGGTTTCGCCGTGACAGGAGGCGCAGACCGCGACCTTGTCCGGCTTGGCGGCAGTTTCGGCGTGCGCCGAGAGGATCGCGCCCAGGCCGAGCGCGATGACGATACGGGTTTTCATCAGTCCCCCTTCTTTTCGGGTGCCACCGCCAGGTAGGCGGCGATGTCGGCGATATCCTGGTCCGACAGCGTCGACGCCTGCGCACGCATGGTCGGGTGGCTGCGGTCGCCGCTCTTGTATTCGTTCAGGGCGGCGGCGATGTATTCGGGATGCTGCCCGCCCAGCTTGGGCACGCGGTAGGCCGGATACGCATTGTTGTAATTGGGGATGCCGTGGCAGCCGACGCAGGTGTAGAACTTGGTTTTGCCCGCGGCGGCGTTGCCGTCGGCATGCGCGGGGACGACGGCGCAAAACGAAGCTGCGGTGAGGGCGAACAAGCCCCCGCGCACGAATTTCATTGTTGGAATCTCCGTGGAAAACCCCGCGGCCCCGCCGCGAAGTGGCGATATGCTCGTAGAAACGGTGCGTTCCGTCAATGTGCGCCGCAACCAGGCCCGCAGCGCAGCGCGCGGACCGCTGTCGCCCGCTCCGTGCGCGGAGGTATAGTGCGCTGCGGCAAGCGCACCGGGACCCGCGCTGTGCCCCTGCGGGTTGGCGCCGGCAGCGACCGGCCGGCCCGCGGATCTGCCCTTGAACGACCGAGCGCACCGCCCGCATGCAGCACAGGCTTCGCCGATGAACAGCCCCAGCAGCTTCCTCAAAAGGGCCATCCGCGGCCTTTTTCAGATCGCTTCAATAAGGCGTGGCTTTCCCGAGCTCCCGAAGATCGGCTGCTTGGGTGGCCGATCTTCGTCGGCACCGCCGTGTGCCAGGCGCAGGCTGCGGGAAAGCGGGGTCTTTCAGCGGCCTGCCCGCGCGATCGGCGGCGGGCGGCGGCGCGCCGCCGGCTGGCCGGCTTGAGCACCCCGGCGCCCCGCCGCCGCGGTGCGGCGCGCCGCGGCGCCGCACGCGGCCGCCCGGCGGCTCCGGGGACTCCCTCGGGCGGCGGCGACGCCGCCGACGTGGCGGCGGTGGACCTGGGTTCCAACAGCTTCCACATGCTGGTGGCGCGCCAGAGCGGCGGCCAGCTGCAGGTGCTGGACCGCCTGCGCGAGGCGGTGCGCCTTGCCGCCGGGCTCGACGGCACCGGCCGCCTCACCGCCGACGCCCAGGAGCGTGCGCTGGAATGCCTGTCGCGCTTCGGCCAGCGGCTGGACGGCATTCCCGCACAGCGCGTGCGCGTGGTGGGCACCAACACGCTGCGGCGCCTGCAGGACGGCGGCAGCTTCGTGGCGGCGGCCGAGCGCGTGCTGCGCCACGAGGTCGAGGTGATCTCCGGCGTGGAGGAGGCGCGCCTGGTCTACAGCGGCGTGACCCACGGCATGGGCAGCGCCAGGCCGCAGCGCCTGGTGGTGGACATCGGCGGCGGCAGCACCGAGCTGATCATCGGCCGCCTCAACGAGCCGCGCCTGATGGAAAGCACCGCCCTGGGCTGCGTCACCCATACGCAGCGCTTCTTTGCCGGCGGCGAGGTCACCCGCGCGCGCATGCGCGAGGCGCGGCTGGCCGCGCGGGTGGAGCTGGAATTCGTCGAGCGGCGCTACCGCGCCGCGCGCTGGGACGTCGCGGTCGGCGCCAGCGGCACCGTGCGCGGCGCCTGGCGCGTGATGCGCGGCCAGGGCTGGACCGACGAGCTGATCACGCGCGATGCGCTCGAGCGCGCGCTGGAGATGGTGGTGCGCGCCGGACGCATGGACCGCTTCGACTTTCCCGGCCTGCGCGAGGACCGGCGGCCGGTATTCGCCGGCGGCCTGGCGGTGCTGGCCGGCGTGTTCGACAGCCTGGGCCTGGAGGAAATGCAGACTTCCGACGCCGCCCTGCGCGAAGGCGTGGTCTACGACCTGCTCGGGCGCCTGGCGGACCGCGACGTGCGCAGCCGCTCGGTCGAAGCCATGGCGCAGCGCTACGGCGTGGACCGGCGCCAGGCGGCGGACGTGGAGCGCAGCGCGCTCAAGCTGCTGGAGCAGGTCGCCGCTTCCTGGGAGCTGGACCGCCCCGACTGCCCGCGCCTGCTGGCGTGGGCGGCGCTGCTGCACGAGATCGGCCTGGTCATCGCCCACGAAGGCTCGCACCGCCATGCCGAGTACATGCTGCGCAACGCCGACCTGTTCGGCTTCTCGCAGACCGACCAGAAGCTGCTGGCGGCGCTGGTGCGCCTGCAGCGCGGCAAGTTTGCGCAGGGTGCGCTGGAGGACCTGCCGGAATCGTGGAAGACCATGGTGTCGCGCCTGGCCATCCTGTTCCGCCTGGCCATCGTCATGCACCGCTCGCGCACGCCGCGCCTGCGCATCCCGTTCAAGGTGTTCGCCGCCGGACGCGCGCTCCGGCTGGAGTTCCGCGCCGGCTGGCTGGACCGCCACCCGCTGACCCGCGAAGACCTGGAGATCGAAGCCGCGCACCTGGAAGCCGCCGGCTTCCGGCTGCGCTTCGCTTGAAAAGCAGTTTCCAGTTTCCAGTCAAAAGCGGCCCAATGTCGCCGTGTTTCAGGCTTGTAACTGGAAACTGGAAACTGTTTTTCCTGGAAACTGCTGTTCTCACCCCGCGCCGACGATCTCTTCCAGCAGGTGCGCCTGGATGCCGGCGGCGCCGGCTTCGGCGGCGGCGCGCTGGTAGGTGCCGTCGGGCTGCATGATCCAGGTCTGCGCGGTGTCGGCCAGGTAGCCCTGCAGCTGCTCGACGATGCGCTCGCGCAGCTTGCGGTCGAGCACCGGAAAGGCGATTTCGACGCGCCGGAACAGGTTGCGCTCCATCCAGTCGGCGCTGGACAGCCACAGCTCGGGGCTGCCGCCGTTGGCGAAGTAGAAGGCGCGGTGGTGCTCCAGGAAACGGCCGATGATGGAGCGCACGCGGATGTTTTCCGACAGGCCGGCCACGCCCGGCCGCAGCGAGCACATGCTGCGCACGACCAGGTCGATCTGCACGCCGGCCTGCGAGGCCTGGTACAGCTTCTGGATCATCTCCGGCTCCACCAGCGCGTTCATCTTGGCGATGATGTGGGCCTTCCTGCCCTTGGCGGCGTTGGCGATCTCGCGCTCGATGCGCTCGTGCATGCCCTGCGCCAGCGTGAACGGCGACTGCAGCAGGCGGTTGAGCTTGCTGACCTTGCCCAGGCTGGTGAGCTGCAGGAACACCGCGTGCACGTCCTTGCAGATCGCCGGGTCGGCGGTGAGCAGGCCGTAGTCGGTGTACAGGCGCGCGGTGCGCGGATGGTAGTTGCCGGTGGCCAGGTGCACGTAGTTGCGCAGCCCGGCGCCGCCGGCCTGCGCGGCTTCCTCGCGGCGCACGATCAGCATCATCTTGGCGTGGGTCTTGTAGCCGACCACGCCGTAGACCACGTGCGCGCCGACGTCCTGCAGCGCCTCGGCAAGGGAGATGTTGTCGGCCTCGTCGAAGCGCGCGCGCAGTTCCACCACCACGGTCACTTCCTTGCCCGCGCGCGCGGCCTGGATCAGCGCCTCGGCCACCGGCGACTTGGCGCCGGTGCGGTACAGCGTCTGCTTGATCGCCAGGACGTTGGGGTCCTTGGCGGCCTGGCGCAGCAGGTCCAGCACCGGGCTGAACGAGTCGTAGGGATGCTGCAGCAGGATGTCGCCCTTGCGCATGGCGGCGAACAGGTCGCCGGCCAGCGCCTTGGGCACGCGCGGCACGAACGGCGTGTACTTGAGGTCCGGCCGGTCCACCATGTCCGGGATGGCGATCAGCCGCATCAGGTTGACCGGGCCGTTGCAGCGGTACAGGTCGGCCGGCTCCAGGTTCAGCTCTTCCATCAGGTACAGCGACATCTGGTCGGGGCAGTTGTGCGCCACTTCCAGCCGCACGGTGTCGCCCCACTGGCGCTGCGACAGCTCGCCTTCCAGCGCTTCCAGCAGGTCCTCGGCCTCGTTCTCGTCGACCAGCAGGTCGGAGTTGCGGGTCACGCGGAACTGGTAGCAGCCGGTGGCCTGCATGCCGGGGAACAGGTCGTCGACGTAGGCGTGGATCACCGAGGACAGGAACACGAAGTCGTGCGGCCCGGTGCCGGACACCTCGCGCGGGATCTGGATCAGGCGCGGCAGCGCGCGCGGCGCCTGCACGATGGCGTAGCCGATGTTGCGGCCGAAGGCGTCCTTGCCCGACAGCGAGACGATGAAGTTCAGCGACTTGTTGAGGATGCGCGGAAACGGGTGCGCCGGGTCCAGGCCCAGCGGCGACAGCACCGGCAGCAGCTCGTTGCCGAAGTAGCCGCGCAGCCAGGCATCCTGCTCGGTGCTCCACTCGCCGCGCCGCAGGAACCTCACCTTCTCCTTTTCCAGCGCCGGGATCATCACTTCGTTCAGCACGCGGTACTGCTCTTCCACCAGGGCGTGCGTGCGCGTGCTGATCTCGGCGAACAGCTCGGTCGGCGCCAGGCCGTCCGGGCCGACCAGCGGGGTGCCGAGCTTGGCCATCTGCTTCAGGCCGGCGACGCGGATCTCGAAGAACTCGTCGAGGTTGGAGCAGGAGATGCACAGGAACTTGAGCCGCTCCAGCAGCGGCACCGTGTCGTCCTTGGCCTGCTCCAGCACGCGGCGGTTGAATTCCAGCAGCGACAGCTCGCGGTTGATGTACGGCGACACCACTTGCGGCGGCGTGGAGGTCATGGCTTCGGCGGCCCGGGCACGTTCGATCGGATCGGGTGGTTCGATGGGATCCAGTAGATTCATCAGCGATGACCGCAAAATGACAGTTTAACCGCGGCGCAATCCGCCGCCGTGCCCATGGCCGCGGGCGGCGCTCAATGCCGGCCCAGGCGCGCCAGCAGCCGGTCGGGATAGTCGGAAAACACGCCGTCGACGCCCTGGCCGCGCAGCGCCAGCGCCTCGCCCGGATCGTTGACCGTGTAGACATACACCTGGCAGCCGTGGGCCTTGGCGTCGGCCACCAGCCGCGGGTCGACGAACTCGCTGGAGATGTTCACCGTCGCCGCGCCCAGCTCGATGGCGCAGCCGGCCCAGTCCAGCGGCACGCCGGCCAGCAGCACGCCGACCGGGATCTCCGGCGCGGCCTGGTGGAATTCCCACAGCTCGGGCAGGTGGAACGAGGACACCAGCAGGCGCTCGGCGGGCCAGCCGGCGGCGATGTACTGGCGCAGCACCCCGGCCACCGCCTCGCCGGTGCCGCCGGCGCTCTTCAGCTCCACGTTGAGGCCGGCGCGCTGCTCCACCAGCTCGAGCGCCTCCTCCAGCGTCGGCACCTGCTGGCCCTGGCCGGCGTCGAGATTGCGCAGCGCCTCGAAGCCGCAGTCGGCCAGGCGGCCGCAGCCGTTGGTGGTGCGCTCCAGGGTGGTGTCGTGCAGCAGGACGACAGCGCCGGAGGGGTGCAGCTGCACGTCGAACTCCAGCCAGGTCGCACCCAGGCGGATGCCGGTGTCCAGGCCCAGCAGGGTGTTTTCCGGCGCATGCCCGCGCGCGCCGCGGTGGCCGATGATCAGGAAATCGCTGGTTTGTGCGCCGCTTTCTGGGCCCATGGCTGGCTCCTTCCGCTGGCCAGTGTACTCCGCCGCGCCCGGGATCAGTCCGGCACGATGACGATCTTCATGGTGTTGGTGCCGCCGGGGCCCACCGAGTCGCCGTTGGTCACCAGCACGCGGTCGCCGGTGGCCAGCACCTTGCGGTAGCGCAGGCAGGCGAAGGCCTCGGCCACGCGCTTGACCACGTCGGTCTGCGAGGGCTGGTAAGCCACCGGGTAGACGCCGCGGCACAGGGCCATGCGCCGGCGCGTGCGTTCGTGGCCGGTCAGCGCGTAGATCGGGATCTGGGTTTCGGCGCGCGACATCATCAGCGCGGTGCTGCCGGACTCGGTGAGCGCGACGATGGCGTCGGCGTGCATGTGGCGCGCGGTCCAGGTGGTGGCCATCGCCACCGCCTCGTCGATGCGCTGGAAATGCCGCCCGAGGCGCTCGTTGGCGCGCTCGCGCGAGGGCATGGCGGTTTCCGCCGCCTTGCACACGCGCGCCATCGCCTCGACCGTCTTCACCGGCCAGCGGCCGGAGGCGGTCTCCGCCGACAGCATCACCGCGTCGGTGCCGTCGATCACCGCGTTGGCCACGTCCGACACCTCCGCGCGCGTCGGCAGCGGATTGAGGATCATCGATTCCATCATCTGGGTGGCGGTGATCACCACCTTGTTCATCTCGCGCGCGGCGGCGATGATGCGCTTCTGCCAGCCCGGCAGCTCGGCGTCGCCGATCTCCACGCCGAGGTCGCCGCGCGCGACCATCGCCACGTCGGAGGCCGCCAGGATCTCGTCCAGGTTGGGCAGCGCCTCGGCGCGCTCGATCTTGGCCACCAGGCTGGCGTGGCCGCCGGCGGCCTGCAGCAGCTGCCGCGCCTCTTCCATGTCCAGCGCGCTGCGCGGGAACGACACCGCGACGAAATCGGCGTCCAGCGCCACCGCGTGGACGATGTCCCTGCGGTCCTTGTCGGTCAGCGCGCTGGCCGACAGCCCGCCGCCCTGCTTGTTGATGCCCTTGCGGTCGGACAGGGTGCCGCCGATCAGCACCGTGGTGTCGATGCGCGTGCCGGCGGATTTCTCCACGCGCAGCGAGATGGCGCCGTCGTTGAGCAGCAGCACGTCGCCCGGCTGCACGTCCTGCGGCAGCTCCGGGTAGGCGCAGCCGACCACGCTGCGGTCGCCGGCGTTGGGCGCCAGCGCGGTGTCCAGTGCGAACGCCTGGCCTTCGGCCAGCTCGACCGGGCCTGCGGCGAAACCTTCGATGCGGATCTTCGGCCCCTGCAGGTCGGCCAGCACACCGATGTCCATGCCCAGTTCGAGCGCCACGGCGCGCACCGCCGCCGCGCGCCTGGCGTGGTCTTCCGGCTTGCCGTGCGAGAAGTTCAGGCGCACCACATCCACGCCGGCGCGCAGCATGCGCCGCAGCACCGCCGGGTCGTCGGTGGACGGCCCCAGGGTGGCGACGATCTTGGTGCGGCGGCTCATGGGCATGCGATCGGCGGCGGCATCCGTTGTGGCGTTCACGGCGGTTTTGCGTCCTCGGCGGCACGGCACGCACAATAGCCGTACCGTATTGTGCCTGCGCTTGCGCCTTTCGTGCCAAGCCCCTGCCATGAGCCTGCGATGACCGAACTGGGAACCCCGCTGTCGGACCGTGCATTCCGCGTGCTGCTGCTCGGCGCCGGCGAACTGGGCAAGGAGGTGGTGATCGAGCTGCAGCGCCTGGGCGTGGAGACGGTGGCGGTGGACCGCTACGCCGATGCGCCGGCGATGCAGGTGGCGCACCGCAGCCACGTCGTCCGCATGCTCGACGGCGCCGAGCTGCGGCGCGTGGTGCAGGCCGAGCGGCCGCAGCTGATCGTGCCGGAAATCGAGGCCATCCATACCCCCACCCTGCTGGAGCTGGAGCGCGAGGGCTACACCGTCATCCCGACCGCGCGGGCCGCGCGCCTGACCATGGACCGCGAGGGCATCCGCCGGCTCGCCGCCGAGGAACTCAAGCTGCCGACCTCGCCCTACCGCTTCGCCGCCAGCGAGGACGAGTACCGCACCGCGGTGCGCCAGATCGGCCGGCCCTGCGTGGTCAAGCCGGTGATGTCGTCCTCCGGCAAGGGCCAGAGCACGGTGCGCACCGAGGCCGACGTGGGCGAAGCCTGGGCCTACGCACAGGCCGGCGGCCGCGCCGGCGCCGGCACGGTGATCGTCGAAGGCTTCGTGCCGTTCGACTACGAGATCACCCTGCTGACCGTGCGGCACGCCGGCGGCACCTCGTTCTGCGAGCCGATCGGCCACCTGCAGATCGACGGCGACTACCGCGAATCCTGGCAGCCGCACCCGATGTCGGCCGCCGCCCTGCACCGCGCCCAGGCCATCGCCGGGCGCATCACCGCCGAGCTCGGCGGCCACGGCATCTTCGGCGTGGAGCTGTTCGTCAAGGGCGACGAGGTGATCTTCAGCGAGGTGTCGCCGCGGCCGCACGACACCGGCCTGGTCACCCTGATCTCGCAGGACCTGTCGGAGTTCGCCCTGCACGCGCGCGCCATCCTCGGCCTGCCGGTGCCCGGCATCCGCTGCCGCGGCCCCGCCGCCTCCTGCGCCATCCTGTTCGCCGGCGACCGCAAGGCGCCGGTGTTCGGCGGCCTCGCGCGCGCGCTGGCGGCGCCGGACACGCAGCTGCGCCTGTTCGGCAAGCCGGAGATCGTCGGCAAGCGCCGCATGGGCGTGGCCCTGGCGCTGGGCGACAGCATCGAGCAGGCGCGCGACAAGGCGCGCGAGGCGGCGGCGGCGGTGCGCCTGGTCGATTAAGCCTGGAAAGCCGCGCGCCTGCTGCGGCGCATGCGCATCAGTCGGTCACGTAATGATGCTTGGACACCACGACGTGGTCGGCCGAGTAGCCGATGGCGTAGGAGCTGTGGTGATAGTCGTAGCGCGCGTAGCGCAGGCAGCGGCCGTCGTTCTTGCCCAGGTCGCGGTCGTCCCACCACAGCGGGTCGCCGCAGGGCTCGTAGCGCGCGGGGCGGCCCAGGAACAGCATCACCTTGGACTCGGCGTCGCCGAGCTGGACCCGCCGGTAGGCCACGCCGGCGCGCCATTCGAGCAGCGTGCTGAAGCCGACCAGGCCCAGACCCAGCGCCACCAGCGCCACCGGCACCACGGTGGTCCACTTGGGCCGCGGCCAGGGCCGCGGCGGCGTGTTCTTCATGCGGCGTCCTGGCCGCGACCGGCCTGCACGTAGTGGCGCTCGCCGCTGCGCGGATCGTAGTACACGTCCACCAGCTGGCCCGAGCCGGGATCGACGAAGCGTTCGCCGGTGTTCTGCCAGTGCGGGCGCGGCCCGCCGTCGGCCGGGCGCTTGTACTGCCAGCGCTCCCAGGCGATGCCGGCGGTCAGCATCAGCCCCGGCACCAGCATCTGCAGCGCCACCCGGCCCTGGCCGAGCAGGGCGAACCAGGCCGCGCCCAGCAGCAGCAGCGCGCCGATCGCCAGCAGCACCTTGCGCAGCATCGCCTCAGGCCACCGGCTCGAGGATCACCGCGGTGCCGTAAGCGACGATCTCGCTCATGGTCTGGCCGATCTCGGCGGAGTCGAAGCGCATCATGACGATGGCGTTGGCGCCCATGCGCGCGGCGTTCTTCACCAGCCGGTCGACCGCGTGCTTGCGCGCCTCCTCCAGCAGCTGGGTGTACTCGGGGATCTCGCCGCCGCCCAGCGAACGCAGGCCGGCCATGATGTTGCCGCCCAGTCCGCGGCTGCGCACCACCACGCCGAACACCTGGCCCTTGGTTTCCTTGACGCGGTGGCCCGCGACGTTCTCCGTGGTGACGACGATCATCCTGCCCCCGATGGCAATTGCGCGGCGCGGGGCCTAGTCTAACGCGACTTTGCCGCGCACCAGGGGGAGCTGCCATGACCGTGCACGTCGAGAAGCACCAGCGGGTCACCACCGTGATCATGGACCGCGCGGAGGCGCGCAACGCGGTGGACCGCGACACCGCCGACGCGCTGGCCGACGCCTTCCGCGCGTTCGACGCCGACGCCGGCGCGGATGTGGCCGTGCTGTGCGGCGCCAACGGCCACTTCTGCGCCGGCGCGGACCTGAAGGCGCTGGCCGCCGGCAAGCGTCCCAACCGGGTGGAGATCGAAGGCGACGGCCCGCTCGGGCCCACGCGCATGCGCCTGGGCAAGCCGGTGATCGCCGCGGTGTCCGGCTTCGCGGTCGCCGGCGGCTTCGAGCTGGCGCTGTGGTGCGACCTGCGCGTGGTGGAGGAGGATGCGCAGTTCGGCGTGTTCTGCCGGCGCTGGGGCGTGCCGCTGATCGACGGCGGCACCATCCGCCTGCCGCGGCTGATCGGCCAGTCGCGCGCCATGGACCTCATCCTCACCGGCCGCGCGGTCGGCGCGCAGGAGGCCCTGCAGATGGGCCTGGCCAACCGCGTCGTGCCCAAGGGCCAGGCGCGCGCCGCGGCCGAGGCGCTGGCCCTGGAGCTGACCCGCTTCCCGCAGCTGTGCCTGCGCAACGACCGCCTCAGCGCCTACGAGCAGGCCGACCTGGATTTTGCCGAGGCGCTGCGCAACGAGACCCGGCGCGGCTCGGTGACCCTGGCCAGCGGCGAGACCGTGCGCGGCGCCAGCCGCTTCGCCGAAGGCCGCGGCCGCGGCGGTTCGTTCGAGGACCTGTAGCCGCGCTTAGTCCGGGTGCGGCGCCGGGGCGGCCAGTTCGGCGACGGCGGGCAGGGTGCCGTGGCGCGCCAGCAGCCAGCGCCACTGGAAGCAGTGCTGGGCCGCACGGGCGACGTCGTTCAGGTACCAGGCGTTGACCGAGCCGCCGACCACCGCGCCCATCACCGGCAGCGACTCCGCCGCCTTGCGCCAGCCCAGGTGGCGGGCCAGCTGCCTGCCCAGGTTGTTCAGGCTGAAGATCGCCGCCTCCTTGGCCAGCTCGCGCTCGGCGGCGCGCTCGATGCCCTCGCGCCAGTGCACCTCGGCGTCGAGCGCGTCGGCATCCAGCGCGGCCAGCGCCTGCTGCTTTTCGTCCATCGAGTTGGCCGAGGCCAGCGCGAACACCGCCACCGCGGTGTGGCGGCGCTCCGGCGCGCCCAGCTCCTCGCCGTAGCACAGGCCGATGCGGTGGATGGTGCGGAAAGTCAGGGTCAGCAGGGTCGGGATGTCGGCGATCAGCCCGAGCGTGCCGGCCGCGCCGAACACCGCGCCGCTGCCGCCGGCCAGGCCGACCGCGCGCCGGCGCACCTGCTCGGCAAGGTCGTCGCAGCGCTTCAGCTGGCCCTCGCGCAGGGCGGCGATGTCGGGGAGCTGCGCGCGCCGCAGGATCGAGCGGCGGTCCGACAGGCGCACCGCGGCGGCGTGCACCGATTCCAGCGCCAGCCGCAGCAGCACCCCCGGCACCAGCTTTTCCACCGCTTCGGCCGCCGGCGTGGCGGCCTGGCCGAAAGCGCGCGTGGCCGGCCCCGGCGGCTCGCCGCGCCACTTGCGGATGCGTTGCAGTTGTTCGCGCTCGTAGCGCAGCAGGCGGCTCATGTTGCACCGGTCGGTCGTGCCGGCGTTCATAATAACGATATGTGCCTGATTGCCGTCGCCTGGAACCCCGCCGAGGAGCTGCCGCTGGTGCTGGCCTCCAACCGCGACGAATTTCACCAGCGGCCGAGCCTGCCGCTGGCGCGCTGGCGCGAGCAGCCGCAGGTGATCGGCGGCCGCGACCTGCGCGAAGGCGGCGGCTGGCTGGCGCTGCACGAGGCGGGACGGCTGGCGGCGGTGACCAATGTGCGCGCGCCGGCCGCCGGCAGCGCACCGCTGTCGCGCGGCCGGCTGGTGCGCGACTTCGTGGCAGGTGCGGACGGCGCCGCAGCCTATGCGCGCGCGCGCAACACCGACGGCGCCGCGTTCGGCCCGTTCAACTTGCTGGCCTGGGACGGCGCCACGCTGGCCTTCGCCAGCAACGCGCCGGGCGCCAGCCGCATTGCCGGCCCCGGCATCTACGGTGTTTCCAACGGTACGCTGGACGAGGAGTGGCCCAAGCAGCGGCACCTGAGCGCGCGCCTGCGGCGCTGGCTGGAGCAGCGCCCCGACCCGGCCGATCCGGACCTGGAGCCGCTGCTGGCCGCCCTGGCCGACGCGCGCGAAGCCGACGACGGCGAGCTGCCCGACAGCGGCGTGGGCCTGGCGCGCGAGCGCTGGCTGTCGGCGGCCTTCATCCGCAGCCCGGCCTACGGCACCCGCGCCAGCTCGGTGGTGATCGTGCGGCGCGACGGCCGCACCACCTTCTTCGAGCGCCGCTTCGACGCCGAAGGGATGGCCTGCGGCGACTCCCGCATCGAGCTGCGGCTGCCGCCGCCGCGCGCGGCGGCGCCTACCCCATCGGCCACCGCAACTGCAACCGGATTCCACGCATGAGCGGCGACCCGCGCGAACGGCTGCCCGCGCAGGACTACCTGTGCGCCAAGATCCTGCGCGCCGAGGTCGACGTGCAGCTCGGCCTGCACGGCTGGGAGCGCCACCGCGAGAAGCCGACGCGGCTGTGGGTGGACGCCGAGCTGTTCGCCTTCGACCCGCCGGCGGTGGTGGCCGGCCTGCACGAGGTGATCGACTACGACCGCGTGCGCGACTTCATCCGCGCCTGGGCCGGCCGGCCGCACACGCCGCTGCTGGAAACGCTGGCGCAGGAGTTGGTCGACTTCTGCCTGCAGGATCCCAAGGTGGACGCGGTGCGCGTGTCGCTGGTCAAGCCGACCATCTTCAACGAGGCGCGCGGCGCCGGCGTCGAGCTGTTTCGCCGCCGGCGCTGAGCCGCGCGCCTGGGGCAAGGCCCCGCATGGCGGGCCGTGCCCGCCGTGCGTACTTCCGCGGTCAATGGCGGGCGCGGTCCGCCCTTGGCCGACGATGGCTACACCAGCGCTTCGCCGCCGTCCACCGTCAGCACCGTGCCGGTGACGAATGCCGCCGCCTCGCTGGCCAGGTACAGCACCGCGCCGGCCACCGACTCGGCGCCGCCGAGGCGGCCGGCCGGCACCCGCGCCAGCATCGCGCGGTGCGCCGCCTCGTCGCCGCTGTCGTCGATCGGCCACAGCACCGCGCTCGGCGCCACCGCGTTGACCCGCACCTCCGGCGCCAGCTCCAGCGCCAGCACCCGCGTCACCGCTTCCAGGCCGGCCTTGGCGGCACAGTAAGGCGCGCGCCGCCTTAGCGGCCGCTGCGCGTAGATGTCGCTGATGTTGACCACCGCGCCGCGGCTCTTGCGCAGCGCGCCGGCGCAGGCCTGGGTGAGGAACAGCGGCGCCTTCAGGTTGGTGCCCACCAGGTCCTCGAACGCCGCCTCGGTGATGCGGCCCAGCGGGGTTTCGTAGAACGTCGAGGCGTTGTTGACCAGCAGGTCCAGCCGGCCCCAGCGGCGCAGCACCTGCTGTGCCAGACGCTGCAGCTGCCCGGCCAGCAGCAGGTCCGCCTTCAGCGCCACCGCCGAGCGCGGCCGCGCGCGGTTGAGCGCCGCCGCCAGCTCGCGCGCCTCGTCGCCGGCGGAGCGGTAGTGGATCGCCACGGCGAATCCTGCCGCGTGCAAGGCCTCGGCGACGGCACGGCCGACACGGCGCGCACCGCCGGTGACCAGCGCGACCCGGGAACGCTCCTGCCGCCGCTGCGGATGTTCGTGGCTCGTATCCATCCCATGTATCCTGTCGTAGATTTTTCCCGGACTTTTTTTCCCGCACGCGCGCCGCGACGCCGCCGCAATCCGCCGCGCGAACGGCGATCCCCCGAAAGTTTACGAAATTAGGACATTAGGACACCTGCACCGTGAGCGACCTGCTGCAAGTCATCCTGCTGGGCATCGTCGAAGGCATCACCGAGTTCCTGCCGGTCTCCTCCACCGGCCACCTGCTGATCGCCGAACACCTCGGGCTGGGGCAGCGCTCCGACGTGTTCAACGTGGTCATCCAGGCGGGCGCCATTCTGGCGGTCGTGCTGATCTACCGCCAGCGGCTGTGGGAGCTGGCCTCCGGCTGGGCCAGGCCGGACAACCGCGACTATGCGCTGAAGCTGTTGCTGGCCTTCGTCGTCACCTCGGTGTTCGCCTTCGCCGCGGTCAAGCTCGGCTTCAAGCTGCCCGAGAAGCTCGGCCCGGTGGCCTGGGCCCTGCTGATCGGCGGCGTGTGGATCATCGCCGCGGAGTGGTTCGCCGCGAAAAAGCCGGACAGCGCGCGCATCACCTGGACCGTCGCCGTGGCGGTGGGCCTGGCGCAGGTGGTGGCGGCGATCTTCCCCGGCACCTCGCGTTCCGGGGCGACGATTTTCGTGGCCATGCTGCTGGGCACCAGCAACCGCGCCGCCGCCACCGAATTCGCCTTCCTGGTCGGCATCCCCACCATGTTCGAGGCCAGCGGCTACGAGCTGCTCAAGTCGCTCAAGCACGGCGCCGGCGCCGAGAACTGGGCCGACCTCGGCATCGCCTTCGCGGTGTCCACCGTCACTGCCTTCGTCGCGGTGAAGTGGCTGCTCGGCTACATCGTCAAGCACCGCTTCACGGTCTTTGCCGCCTATCGCATCGCCCTGGGCGCGGCGCTGCTGCTGTTCATGGCCTAGCGCCGGGCTTCAGTCGCCCAGCCACTCGTCGAACAGCCGGCGTCCCCAGTACAGGCCCAAGCCGGATCCCAGCGCACCCAGCACCACCGCCGCGGGCAGGGCCCACAGCTCGCCCAGCCACCAGCCGGCGCCGCCGAGCACGAACATGCCGAACCAGCCGAATAACGTGCGCACGGATCAGTCGCAGGGCGCCGCCGGCGATGATGCTGCCGCAGCGGCGGCCGCGCGGCCTTCCTGGACGAAGCGCACCAGTTGCGCGGCACGGCGGCGCCGCAGCTCCTCGCCCACCGCGGACCCTTCGAAGCCGTCGGCCACCACCGCGGCTGCCTGGACGGCGCCGGCCTGCGCGCGCGCCGTGCGCAGGTAGGGCACCGGCGGATAGTCGCGGTTCTCCCGGCCCAGTCGGCCGCGCGCGTCGCACAGGCAGGCCTCGAGCGCCTGCTCGAAGAACTCGCCGCGCTGGAAGGCGCGCAGACGCTCGAGCAGCTCCAGCAGCTTGGCCGCGCGCAGCTCCAGCGCGCGGTGCACCACCAGGTGGTCGCGGGTCACCGCCAGGGCCAGCTCGCGCTGCGCATTCGGCAGGCGCAGGCGCGCGCTGAACCGCTCGACCAGCGGCAGGCCGCGCTGCTCGTGCCGGCGGTGGCTGGGCAGCTCGTCGCGCGGGGTGGCCGCCTTGCCCAGGTCGTGCAGCAGCGCGGCGACCCGCACCGGCAGCGCAAAGCCCATGCGTGCGCCGGCGTCCACGCACATCAGCGTGTGCACCAGCGTATCCACCTCCGGGTGGAACTCGGCGCGCTGCGGCACGCCGGCCAGCGCCGCCACTTCCGGCATCACGCGCGCCAATGCGCCGCACTCCTGCAGGGTCTCGAAGTAGACCCCAGGGCGATAGTCCGGGCCGCTGTCCGCCGCACCGAGGAGCGCACGCTCGGTTTCCTTCCACACGCGCTCCGGCACCAGGTGGTCGGCCTCGCCCGCTTCCACCATCCGCCGCATCAGCTGCAGGGTCTCGGCGGCGACGCCGAAGCCCAGCGGCGCCAGCCGCGCGGCGAAGCGCGCCACCCGCAGGATGCGCACCGGGTCTTCGGCGAACGCCGGCGAGACGTGCCGCAGCACGCGTGCGGCGAGGTCGCGCAGGCCGCCGTGCGGGTCGATCAGCTGGCCCTGCTCGTCCTGGGCGATGGCGTTGATGGTGAGATCGCGCCGGTACAGGTCCTGCTCCAGGGTCACATCTTCGCCGGTGTGCACGGCGAAGCCGCGGTAGCCGCTGCCGGTCTTGCGCTCGGTGCGGGCCAGCGCGTGCTCCTCGCGCGTGTGCGGGTGCAGGAACACCGGGAAGTCCTTGCCCACCGGCCGGTAGCCGGCCGCCAGCATCTGCTCGGGGGTGGCGCCCACCACCACCCAGTCGCGCTCCACCACCGGCAGCCCCAGCAGCGCATCGCGCACGGCGCCGCCGACCAGGTAGCGTTTCATCGGGCGCAGGTCCGCGCGCGGCGGGTGCGGCAGGCGGGCAGCGTCATGCAGTCGTCCGGCGATGTCACGGCGGGCGTCCGCACCGGGGCGTGCCGCTCACGGCGGCGCATCGCCTGGCGCGGCGACTGCGGGCGCCACCTGGCCGAGCAGGAAGCGCGTGTCCTGGGCGCGGCCGCTGCGCCGCCAGCCGAACACCACGCGGTGCCAGCCGATGCGCTGCACGTAGTCGCGGGTTTCGTTGAACGGGATATTTTCGATCCAGGCATCGGCGTCCATCGGCTGCTCCGGCAGCCAGCGGCTCGCGGCGGCGGCGCCGGCATTGTAAGCGGCTACCGCCACCGTCACCTGCCCGCCGAAGCGGTCCAGCAGGTCGCGCAGGTGCGCCGCACCCAGGGCCAGGTTGGGCGCGGCGCGCAGCAGGTCGCCCTCGCGCGGCACCGGCAGGTGCCAGCGCCGCGCGGTGCGCTGGGCGGTGTCCGGCAGCAGCTGCAGCAGGCCCAGCGCACCGGCGCGCGACTGCGCCTGCGGGTCGTACAGGCTTTCCTGCCGCAGCATCGCGTAGATCAGCTCTTCGCCCACGCCGGCGGTGGCGGCCGCGGCCTGCACCGGCGCGTCATAGGGCAGGGGATACAGCAGCGCGAAGTCGGCGCTCACACCCTGGCGCGCGGCGGTGGCGATGGCCTGCTCCCACCAGCCCCAGCGGTAGGCCAGCCCGGCCGCCTCGATACGCGCGGCCGGGTCCAGGTCTTCCAGTCCGGCCTGCCACTCGGCGGCGGCCTGCGGCCGCAGCTCGCACAGCAGCAGCTCGTGCGCCCGCAGCAGCGCCGGACGGCGCGCCAGCGGCGCGGCGCGCGCCTGGTCAAAGGCCTGCGGCTGGTCGTGGGGCGCCAGCGCCTGGCCCTGCCGCGCCGCCGCCAGCGCGGCGAAAAAGCCGTCGCCGGCGGCGAGCTGCGCGTAAGCCGTGCGCGCGACCTCCGCCTGGCCCTGCCGTTCGGCGCTGCGCGCGGCCCAGTAGCGCCAGCGCGGCTGCTCGCGGAGCGCCGGCGGCAGCGCTTCGACGGCATGCGCCGCCGTCGGCCAGTCGCCCTTCCACAGCGCGGCCCGCAGCTGCCATTCCGCGCTGCGCTGGTCCAGGTCGGCGGGCGCCACCTGGGCAAAGTAGTCCAGCGCCTGCGGCCGCCGGCTCAGGGCCAGGCCCAGCGCCAGTGCACGGGCCGCCTGGCTGGCGGCCGGCGGATCCAGGTGGCGTGCCGCCAGCAGCGGCTGGAAGCGCGCCAGCGCGGCATCCGGGTCGCTGCGCGCGAGCCGCTGCCAGCCGTCCTGCAGGGCGGCCGACTCCACGCCGCGCGCGGGGTCCTCGATGAGGCCGTCGATCTCGTTGCGCGGCCGCTCGATCAGCGCCGCCCATTGCAGGATCGGCGGCGCCATCTCCGGCGGCAGCGCGTGCGCCAGCTGGCGCGCCAGCTCGGTATTGCCGGCGGCCAGCGCCAGGCGCGCGCGGCGGTCGACCAGCGAAGGCGTCAGCAGCCCGCGTCCGCGCAGCCAGGCAAACGCCGGCCCGCATTGCTCCGGCGTGTCGCGGCCGCTGAGCCATCCGTCGGCGATCACCGGCTCCAGGCCGGCGACGCGGCGCAGGGCGATGCGCGCCGCCAGCCAGTCGCAGCGCAGCGCCGTGTCCGCGCCCTCGGCGCGGTACTGCTGCAGGAAGCGGCCCCAGTCACGGCGTTGCGCCAGCGCCGGCAGCCATTGCGCGCGCAGTTCGCGGCCCACCGGCTGCTCGCCGTAGTGCAGCAGGAAATCCGCCGCACGCGCATCCAGCCGCGCCTGCGCGGCCTTGCCGGCGCGCTGCCAGTCGCGCCGCAGCCGCGCTGCCAGCAGGTACGGGTACAGCGGGTAGCCGCGCAGCCCGGCCGGGTCGCCGGCGGGCGCATCCGGCTGGCCGGCCTGGGCCAGGGCATAGGCGGCGCGGAATTGCGCGCGCGCCGGCGCCAGCGCGTCGTCCTGGGCGCGTGCCGGCGCCGCCGCGCACAGCGCCAGCAGCGCGGCACCGGCAAGTCCGGCGATTCGGGCAAGGCCGGCGGTCAGGGCACGACGCTCCGTTCGGATGAGGGTAAGATGCGGGGCCGCCGGCGCGGACGTTTCGGGCAGGCGGCACGATTCACTACCTTCATTTTAGGACCACGCGGCGCTCCGCCGGCTACAACGCGGCGCCGCCGCCAAGCGCATGCAATCGATCCTGATCTTCCTGGCGGCCGGCGCCGCGGCCGGCATCCTTTCCGGCCTGTTCGGCGTGGGCGGCGGCCTGATCCTGGTGCCGGTGCTGGCTTTCGTGCTGCCGCACCAGGGCGTGCCGGCGGACATCGTCATGCAATGCGCCATCGGCACCTCGCTGGCGGTGATCGCCTGCCACTCGGTGGCTTCGTCGCATGCGCATTACCGGCATGGCGCGGTGCTGTTCGGCGTGGTCGCACTGCTGGCACCGGGGCTTGCCCTGGGCAGCTTCGCCGGCGCCTACGTCGCGCACCTGCTGCCCAGCGCCACGCTCAAGCACATCGTCGCGGTCGGCGCCGTGCTGGTGGCGGTGCAGATGGCCCTGGACCTGCGGCCGCGCACGCAGCACGCGCTGCCCGGACGCGCCGGCATGCTCGCCGCCGGCGCCTTCATCGGCTCGGCCTCGGCGCTGATCGGCATCGGCGGCGGCTCGCTGACGGTGCCGTTCCTGACCTGGTGCGGCGTGGAGATCCGCAAGGCGGTCGCCACCTCCGCCGCCTGCGGCGCGGTGATCGCCGCCGCCGGCGCCGCCGGCTTCGCGCTGACCGGCCTGAGCGCCGCGGCGCAGGCGCCGCATACGCTCGGCTACGTCTCGATCCCGGGGTTCCTGACCCTGATGGTGGCCAGCGTGGCCACCAGCGGCTTCGGCGCCAGGCTGGCGCACGGCCTGCCGCCGCGCCTGCTCAAGCGCCTGTTCGCGATATTCCTGTGTTTCGTCGCCGCCGCGCTGTGGCTGGCCTGAGGGCGGCCCCTTAGGGCGGTGCTGTCGCCTCAGGCCGGTTCGGCCAGCTGCGGTTCGGCCTGCTGCAGCATGCGCACGCCGTGCAGGGGCAGGTTCACGATCGCGTCGTGCAGCGCACGCACCGCCTGCAGCCGCGGAAAGCTGCGCCGCCACACCAGGCCGATGCGCCGCGACGGCGCCGGCGCGGCGAACGGCACGGTGGCCAGCGGCTGGTTCTCGCCCGGCCGGTTGTCGATGGCGCCGCGCGGCAGCACCGTCACGCCCAGCCCGCTTTCCACCATGTAGCGGATCGTCTCCAGCGAGCTGCCGGTCTGCGGCCGCGGGCCGCGCCCTTCCGCGTCGACGCACTTGGGGCAGGCGGCGATCACCTGCTCGCGGAAGCAGTGGCCGGGCCCCAGCAGCAGCAGGCGCTCCTCGGCCAGCAACTTGGCCGGCAGCTTGGCCATGCCGGCCCAGCGGTGGCCCGGCGGCACCACCACGACGAATTCCTCGTCGTACAGCGCCCACGCCGACAGGCCGTGCAGGTCCACCGGCAGCGCCACCACCGCGACGTCCAGCTCGTTGTCGCGCAGCTGCTCGAGCAGCACCGCGGTGAAGTTCTCGTCGATCACCAGCGGCATCAGCGGCGCGCGGCCGCGCAGCCCGGGCACCAGCCCCGGCAGCAGGTACGGCCCCACGGTGTAGATCGCGCCGAGCCGCAGCGCGCCGACCATCTCGTCCTTGCCCTCGCGCGCGATGTCCTCGATGCGGTGCGCCTCGGCCAGCACGCGGCGCGCCTGGCCGATGATGCGCTCGCCCACCGGCGTCGGCCGCGCCTCGCCGCGGATGCGCTCGAACAGGGTCACGCCCAGCTCCTCCTCGAGCTTCTTCAGCGCCACCGACAGCGTCGGCTGCGACACGAACGAGCGCTCGGCGGCGCGCGAGAAATGCCGCTCCTTGTCGAGGTTCACCAGGTAGCGCAGTTCGGTGAGGGTCATGGCCGGCCGGGAGGCGGGAGGCGAGAGGTGGGAGGCGCAAAAGCAACGGCATCGCACGGCTGCGGCGGACAGTTTCGCCTCTCGCCTCTCGCCTCTCGCCTCATCACAGCCACTCCCGCCGCACCAGGAACTCCTCGTACAGGCGCGCCTCGGCGCTGCCCGGCTGCGGCTGCCAATCGTAACGCCAGGCCGCCAGCGGCGGCATCGACATCAGGATCGACTCGGTGCGGCCGCCGGACTGCAGGCCGAACAGCGTGCCGCGGTCCCACACCAGGTTGAACTCGACGTAGCGGCCGCGCCGGTAGAGCTGCCACTGGCGCTCGCGCTCGCCGTAGGGCTGCTCGCGGCGGCGCCGCGCGATCGGCAGGTAGGCCGGCAGGAATTGCTCGCCGACGCTGCGCGTAAGCGCGAATGCCTGCTCGAAGCCGCCTTCGCGCCAGTCGTCGAAGAACAGGCCGCCGATGCCGCGCGGCTCGTTGCGGTGCTTGAGGTAGAAGTAGTCGTCGCACCAGCGCTTGAGGCGCGGGTAGACCGCCTCGCCGAACGGCGCGCAGGCGGCGCGCGCGCAGGCGTGCCAGTGGCGCGCGTCCTCCTCGTAGCCGTAATAGGGCGTCAGGTCGAAGCCGCCGCCGAACCACCACACTGGAGTGGTGCCACCGTCCGGACCGTCGGCCGGCGCCGGCGCGCTGAACAGCCGCACGTTGCAGTGCGCGGTGGGCACGTGCGGGTTGCGCGGGTGCAGCACCAGCGACACGCCCATGGCGCGGAAGCCGCGCCCGGCAAGTTCCGGACGCTGGGCGGTGGCCGAGGGCGGCAGCGCGCTGCCGCTGACGTCGGAAAAATTCACCCCGGCGCGCTCGAACAGGGCGCCGTCGTCGAGCACGCGCGACTCGCCGCCGCCGGCCAGGCGCGGCCGCCCGGCGGCGGCCCCATCGTCGGTGTCGCGGCTCCAGCGGTCGCGGCGGAACACCGCGCCGCCGTCGAGCCGTTCCAGCTCGGTGCAGATGCGCTCCTGCAAGCCGCGCAGCCAGGCTTCCACCGCCGCCAGGTCCGGCGCGCTCATCGCCGCAGGATCAGGCCGCTGATGACATCGCGGATCGCGGTGGGGCCAGCAAGGCCGCCGAGCGCGCCGGGCACCAGTGCATCGACGCCGCTGCCGAACAGCCGCCGCACCTCGGTGGCGCTGCGCGCCGGCGGACGGCCCTCGCGGTTGGCGCTGGTCGACACCAGCGCGCCGCCGAACGCCTCGCACAGCGCACGTGCCACCGGATGCGCGGTGACGCGGATCGCCAGGGTGTCGCGCTCGCCGCTCAGCCACATCGGCGCGTCCTCCGACGCCGGAAACACCCAGGTGGTCGGCCCCGGCCAGGTGGCGAAGGCGCGCTTCTGCGCGGTCTTCGACGGCAGCTCCACGAACGGCCGCAGCTGGTCGAAGCTCGCGCCGATCAGGATCAGGCCCTTGCGCCAGTCGCGCCGCTTGAGCGCCAGCAGCCGCGTCACCGCGCCCTGGTTGAGCGGGTCGCAGCCCAGGCCCCAGACGCCCTCGGTCGGGTAGGCGGCCACGCCGCCGGCGCGCAAGGCGCGGGCGGCGGCCCGCAGATGGAGCAGGGACATGGCGCGCCTACGCCTTCTTGGCGCGTGCCACCCGCTTGGCGGCCGGCGCCTTGGCGGCGGTCTTCTTCACCGCGGCCTTCCGGGCCGGGGCCGCGGCGGGGGCGGCGCCCTCGGGCTTGGCAGCCTTGGCGGACCTGGCGGCGGTCTTCTTCTTGCCGGCCTTGGGCGCGGCCGCCTCGGCCTCGGCCAGGAACGCCTCGCATTCGAACACCGACAGCGAGGCCGGGTCGCGCGTGCGCGGGATGCGCGCCTTGCGCTTGCCGTCGGTGATGTAGGGGCCGAAGCGGCCCTTGACGATGCGGATGCCGGTGCCTTCGAACAGGCGGATGGTGGCCGCCTCCAGCGCCGCCTGCTTGCCTTCGATCAGCTCCAGCACGCGCGGCAGCTCGATGGTGTAGGGGTCGTCGTCCTTCTTCAGCGAGACGAACTGGCTGCCGAAGCGCGCGTACGGCCCGAAACGGCCGATGTTGACCTCGACCTCGGCGCCGTCGGGCGTCTGGCCGAGCTTGCGCGGCAGCTTGAACAGGTCCATCGCCTGCGCCAGCGTGATCGTGTCGATGCGCTGGTTGGCGCGCAGGGAGGCGAAGCGCGGCTTGTCGGCGTCGTCCTTGGTGCCGATCTGCACGAACGGCCCGTAGCGCCCCAGCCGCGCCGTCACCGGCTTGCCGCTGGCCGGGTCCACGCCGATCTGGCGGGCCTCGGAAACCTCGGAGCGCGACAGCTCCATCTTCGAGTCCACCGTCGGCTTGAACTCGCTCCAGAAGCGCGCCAGCAGCGGCACCCACTCCTCCTCGCCGCGCGAGATCGCGTCGAGCTCGTCCTCCAGCTTGGCGGTGAACTCGTAGTCGACGTAGCGGGTGAAGTGCTCGGTGAGGAAGCGGTTGACGATCATGCCGACGTCGGTCGGCACGAAGGCCTTGCCGTCGAGCAGCACGTACTCGCGCGCCTGCAGGGTGGAGATGATCGAGGCGTAGGTGGACGGACGGCCGATGTCGTACTCCTCCAGCGTCTTCACCAGCGAGGCTTCGGTGTAGCGCGGCGGCGGCTGCGTGAAGTGCTGCTCTGGCAGCAGTTCCAGCAGCCGGATGCGTTCGCCCTCGGCCAGCGGCGGCAGGCGCTTCTCGTCGTCCTCGTGCGACTCGGCGTCGTCATCGGCGGCGACGCCGTAGGCGGCCAGGAAGCCCGGCTCGACCAGGGTCTGGCCGGTGGCGCGGAACGCGTGCGGCGCGCCGGCACGCAGCTCCGCCGCCACCGTGTCGAACACCGCCGGGTTCATCTGGCAGGCCACGGTGCGCTTCCAGATCAGGTCGTACAGCCGCGCCTGGTCCGGCGTGAGGTGGCGCGCCACCTGCTCGGGCGCGCGCGCCGCCGCGGTGGGGCGGATCGCCTCGTGCGCCTCCTGCGCGTTTTTCGACTTGGCGCGGTAAAAGCGCGGCGACTCGGGCAGCGCCTGCTGCCCGTAGCGCCTGGCGATGACCTCGCGGATCTCGGCGAGCGCGTCCTGCGCCAGGCTCACCGAGTCGGTGCGCATGTAGGTGATCAGGCCCACCGCCTGGCCGTCGATCTCCACGCCCTCGTAGAGCTGCTGGGCGGTGCGCATGGTGCGGCTGGCGGTGAAGCCGAGCTTGCGGTTGGCGTCCTGCTGCAGGGTCGAGGTGGTGAACGGCGGGCCGGGCGTGCGCTTGCGCTGCTTCTTCTCGACCTTGGTCACCAGCAGCGCGCCGGCGGCGGCGCGCTCGATGGCCGCCTGCGCCGCCTGCGCGCTGCCGGCGTCGCCGAGGGTGAACTGCTCGACCTTCCTGCCGTCGTACTCGAGCAGGCGCGCGGTGAAGCGGCGCGCCTCGGGCGCGGCCGGCGCGCCCGGGGCGTGCTCGTCCTTCTCGCCGCGCGCGTCGAGCGTCCAGTATTCCTGCGGCTTGAACGCGCGGATCTCCTCCTCGCGCTCGCAGATCAGGCGCAGCGCCGGGCTCTGCACCCGACCGGCCGACAGGCCCGGCGAGACCTTGCGCCACAGCAGCGGCGACAGGTTGAAGCCCACCAGGTAATCCAGCGCGCGCCGCGCCTGCTGCGCGTTCACCAGGTCGGCGGAGACTTCGCGCGGATGCGCAATCGCCTGCGCCACTTCGCGCGGCGTGATCTCGTAGAACACCACGCGCTTGACCGGCTTGTCCTTGAGCGCGCCTTTTTCCTTGAGCACCTCGGTCAGGTGCCAGGCGATCGCCTCGCCCTCGCGATCCGGGTCGGTCGCCAGGAACAGCGCGTCGGAACGCTTGAGCTCGGCGATGATCGCGCGCACGTGCTTTTCGTTGCGGGCGATCAACTGGTACTTCATCTCGAAGCCGCGCGCGGTATCCACCGCGCCGTCCTTGGGCACGAGGTCGCGCACGTGCCCGTACGAGGCCATCACCTCGTAGTCCTTGCCCAGGTATTTCTTGATCGTCTTGGCCTTCGCAGGCGACTCGACGATGACCAGATTTTTGCTCATCGCTACCCGTTGAACGCGCTATGGACGCGCGTGGGGCGACAGCTTATACGCGTGAACGGCCGGCCGTGTCCAGTCCCGCAGGGGAACGAAACGCCCCGCCGCCCCGCCTTTCCCAACAGTTACGCGCCAAGGATGGCGCGGTCCTGTTCAGGACGAACCTAATGCAGGAAATCGCCCTGGTAGTACACCATGTCCTCCAGGTGCACCGCCGCCTCTTCCTCGCCGGGCTGGTTGATCAGCACGAGCAGGCAGACCCACTTGACGCGCTCCAGGTCCACTTCCTCTTCCAGCGCCAGCAGGCGCTCGATCACCAGCTCGCGGCTTTCAGAGTTGAGGATGCCGAGCTGCTCCAGGTACAGCAGGAAGCCGCGGCATTCCGCGGACAGCTTTTCCTGCTCCTGCACCGCGTAGATGCGCAGGGAATCGGTGCGGCCGGACAAGGCGGGTGCATTGCGCTGGCTGGCCAGGCCGTCGAGCCAGGCGAACGCATGGGCGATCTCGTCTTCCGGAAATCCGGCTGCTGCAAGCTCTACGCGAAGGGTCTCTTGGTTGTCGGAGTCGGAGAACTCGCCGTCGTGGTAGTTCTCGAATAGGTACATCAGGACATCGAGAAGGGTCTCTTTCATCTGCCTCGCGCGGGATGCAGCGGCGCGTATCGAAGTTGCGCCATTATATAGATGTTTGATTCAGACGCGTTGCAGCCGCGTGAACGTGTCGCCCGGCCCGGCCGCCACGCGGCCGTCCAGCTCCAGCGCCACCAGCGCCGCGCCGAGCTGCGCCACCGGCACGCCGAGGCGGCCGACCAGCTGGTCCAGCGCGACGGTCTCGTGGCCCAGCGCTTCCAGCACGCGCGCCTGCAGCGGGTCCGGCGGCGGCGCCTCGACCGCTGCTGCCGCTTTTGTGCCCGCAGCCGGTGCCAGCGCCGGCAGCAGCGGCGCCAGCTCGCTCAGGATGTCGTCGACCGTTTCGACCAGCCGGGCGCCCTCGCGCAGCAGCGCGTGGCAGCCCCGCGCCATCGGGTTGTGGATCGAGCCGGGGATGGCGAACACCTCGCGGCCCTGCTCGGCGGCCAGCCGCGCCGTGATCAGCGAGCCGGATTCGCGTGCCGCCTCGACCACCAGCACGCCCAGGCTCAGGCCGCTGATGATGCGGTTGCGCCGCGGGAAGTGCTCGGGCAGCGGCGGCACGCCGACCGGGAATTCGGATACCAGCAGGCCCTTTTCGGCGATGCCGTGGGCCAGCGCGCGGTTGCGCGCCGGGTAGACGCGGTCCAGGCCGTTGCCGCACACCGCCACGGTCAGCCCGCCGGCACCGAGCGCGCCGCGGTGCGCGGCGGCGTCGATGCCCGACGCCAGCCCGCTGGTGATGGTCAGGCCGCGGCGCGACAGCTCGGCGGCGAAGGCCTGCGCGTTCTCCGCGCCCTGGGCGGATGCCGAACGCGCGCCCACCACGGCCAGCTGCGGCAGGCGCAGCAGCTCGACGTCGCCCATCGCGAACAGCGCCAGCGGCGGCACCGCGATGCTCTGCAGCAGCGCGGGGTAGGCGGAGTCGCCCAGGCAGACCAGGCTGCGCGGAATCGCCGGCGCGCCCGCGGCCAGCCACTCCAGGTCGCGCTCGACACCGGCCCAGTCGGGCTGCTCGAGCTGCTGGCCGAGCGCCTCGCTGCAGCCGGCGGCACGCCAGGCGCGGCGGCCGGCGGCCAGCAGCAGATCGGGTGAACCGAACACCTCGAGCAGGCGCCGCGCGCCGCCGGCGCCCAGGCCCGCCATGCGCACCAGCGCCAGCCAGGCGCGCCGGTCGTCGGCCATGCGCGGTACGAAGGCGCCCGGCGACTCTGCAGGACTAGTAGCTGCCGGCTGCCGCCGGGTTCTTGACCTTGTCGAGCACGTGCGCCGGCAGGGTGTTGGACATCACCAGGGCGTAGCTGACACGCTCGCTGACCTTGAACACCAGCACCACGCCGGCCGGCTGGTCGGGCAGCGCCACCCGGCTGTTGCCGTATGGATCCGCCACCGGCGCGCGCACCTTGAAGATGCTCAGCACCGTGCCCGGGTCGAGCCCTTCGCGGCGGCCGCGGTTGATCGCCACGATCTGGTACTGCGCGATCTGGCCGACGCCGCCGTACACCGAGATGATGCGGCCGTCGATGTTGCCGGCCGGCGGATGCGGGTAGAACGCGGCCTTGAAGTCCTCGTTCTCGATCGGCAGCAGGCGGTCGCCGATCAGCACTTCCTCGGTGGAGGCGGTCAGCATCATGGTGGCCGGCTGGCCCTTCTGGCGCAGCTCCGCCTCGCCGTCCGGGATCGCCTCGAAGCCGAGCGCTTCGCCGGTGTCGGGATCGGTATAGGTCTCGCCGATGCGCACCACCGACCAGTTGGGGGCGCCACCGTCCGGCAGGTTCTTGACGAAGATGCCGTTGGCCTGGCCGGCTACGACGTGCTCGCTGGTGAACGCCACCACGTACGGGGCGGCGTTGATTTCGTCGCGGGTGACTACGCGCGGCCCGTGCAGGAATTCGCGGATGGCGTCGATCGGGATGGCCGGGATCGCCTGCGCCAGCGGCTCTTCGCGCACGTGCGGCGACAGCCGCTCGGTGTTGTCGAGCGCCAGGCGCGTGCGGCCGTCGACGCGCACCAGCGTGAGGCGCTCGCCCGGATAGATCAGGTGCGGATTCTTGATCTGCGGATTGGCGTACCACAGGTGCGGCCATTGCCAGGGGTCGTGCAGGTAGTAAGCCGCCACACCCCACAGCGTGTCGCCTTTCTTGACCACGTAGCGCAGCGGCGCGTCCTGCCGCAGCGACAGGCCCGAGGCGGTTTCCGCGGCCTGGCTGGAATCGGCGATCGGCTCGATCGTCGCCGGTGCCGCCGGCTGCTCGGCCGGCGCGGCGGCAGGGGCCGGCGGCGGCGCGGTTACCGAGCTCGAAGACGAGGTGCTGGCACAGCCGGCCGCGGCGGCCAGGGCGAGGGCGGCGGCGGCCCTCAGCGCGGCGCGCGCGAGGTCAACAGCGTGCGGCGAGGCGGTATACTTCCCCATGTTGCGACTCCCCAATTTGGCGGCCGTTGTTGACAGCAGGGCCGGCAACGCGTTGATTTTGGCATAAAGTTTAGTGCATACGCACGGTTGGGCGTAAAAGTAGTAGTAATTTCACACATGGCGACATTGCCCATCCTCCACCACCCCGATCCGCGCCTGCGCAAGAAGACCGCCCTGGTCGGCCGCTTCGACGCCGAATTGCAGCGCCTGATCGACGACATGTTCGAAACCATGTATGCCGCCCCGGGCGTGGGCCTGGCTGCTAACCAGGTCGGCGTGCAGCTGCGCCTGGCGGTGATGGATTGCTCGGAGGAGCACGACCAGCCGATGGTCATGGTCAACCCCGAGTTGCTGGACCATCAGGAACGCCAGGAGATGGAGGAAGGCTGCCTGTCGGTGCCGGATACGCGCGACAAGGTGACGCGCTTCAACCGCGTGCGCCTGCGCGCGCTGGACCGCAACGGCCAGCCCTACGAGCTCGAGGCCGAGGGGCTGATGGCGCAATGCATCCAGCACGAGATCGACCATCTCAACGGCAAGCTGTACATCGACTACCTGTCGAGCCTGAAGCGCGAGCGCATCCGCCGCCAGCTGCGCAAGGCCGCGACGTAGGGCGGGCCGTGCCCGCCTGCTGCGCGCCACCTTCGAGAACGACCGCGGGCACCGCCCGCCCGACGGCCACACCGCCATGAGACTCGTCTTCGCCGGCACGCCGGAATTCGCCGTACCGGCCCTCGATGCGCTGCACGCCGCCGGCCACCACCTCGCCGGCGTGTTCACCCAGCCGGACCGGCCGGCCGGCCGCGGCCGCAGGCTGCAGGCCTCGGCGGTGGCGCAGCGTGCGCTGGAACTGGGACTGCCGGTGTTCAAGCCGCCGCGGCTGGATGCGGCGGCGCAAGCCCAGTTGCGCGAGCTGGCGCCGGCGGCGATGGTGGTGGTCGCCTACGGCCTGATCCTGCCGCAGGCGGTGCTGGACATCCCGCCGCTGGGCTGCATCAACATCCACGGCTCGCTGCTGCCGCGCTGGCGCGGCGCGGCACCAATCGCGCGGGCGGTGGAAGCCGGCGACGCGCAGACCGGCATCACCATCATGCGCATGGACGCCGGCCTGGATACCGGCCCGATGCTGCTGGCCGAAGCGGTGCCGATCGACACTGCCACCACCGCCGCGGACCTCGAACGGCGCCTGGCGCCGCTCGGCGCGCGCCTGGTGGTTCAAGCCCTGGCCGGCCTCGCCGCCGGCACGCTGGCGGCGCGGCCGCAGCCGGCCGAGGGCGCCACCTATGCGAAGAAGCTGAGCAAGGAAGAAGCCCGCCTGGACTTCAGCCGCCCGGCGGAGCAGCTCGCGCGCCAGGTGCGCGCGTTCAATCCCGCGCCGGTAGCCTGGGCGGAGCTGGACGGCGCGCGCGTGCGCTTCTGGGATGCGCGTGCGCTGCCCGGCGGCGCCGGCGCGCCCGGCACCGTCATCGCCGCCGGCGACGCCGGGCTGCAGCTCGCCACCGGCGACGGCGTGCTGGTGGTGACCGCGCTGCAGCGGCCGGGCGGCAAGGTGCTGCGCGCCGCGGAGGCGACGCGAGCCTGGGCGGTCGGCGGCAAGGCCTTCACCTGAGCGGGTGTCGCGCCGGCGGCGAGGAAAACCGCGAAGGCGGCACCTCGCGCTGCGGAACCGGATCGTCGGGCTGCGTGGCGCGGCTCATCGCGCGGCATACCCGTGCACCGCCGACTCGACATCGGCACGCACCGCTTCGGCCAGCAAGGCCGGCAGGGCGAACAGGGTGAGCAGGCTGAGCAGGAACAGCGCCAGGCGGATCTGCATGCGGGTTCTCCATAAATGCGGTGGCAGGCTCACCACACCTGCCGCAGGCCGTCGCCCAGCAGGCAGGGCAGGGCCGACTGGATCGGCGCGGACACGGCTTGCAGCAGCACGTAGCCATGTGCCGACCAGGCGCGGCGGCGCGGGTGGGCACCGGCCAGGGTGACGAT